>JBDSBD010000466.1:0-2931 GCA_039921765.1 Burkholderiaceae bacterium | reverse complement strand
ACCAGAAATTCATATTGCCTCCATTGCGCATGCGCGGTTCAGCACTTGATTCCAACATGAAGTGCCGCAATGCCGCCTGTCAGATTGTGATAGTCCACATGGCCGAAGCCCCCTTTACGCATCAAGGCCTTCAGCTCGTCCTGGCCCGGGTGCATGCGGATCGACTCGGCCAGGTAGCGATAGCTGTCGCCGTCGTGCGCAACCCATTGGCCGATGCGCGGCAGCACCTTGAACGAATACCAGTCGTAGGCCCTGGTCAGCGGCGCCGCAACCTTCGAGAACTCCAGCACGAGCAGGCGCGCACCGGGCTTGAGCACCCGGTTCATCTCGGCCAGGGCCAGCTCCTTGTGGGTCATGTTGCGCAGCCCGAACGCAACACTGACCAGGTCGAAACTCGCGGTGGCGAACGGCAGCTTCTCGCCATCGCAGATCGCGGTGGGCAGCACCAGACCTTCGTCGAGCAGGCGATCACGCCCGCGGCGCAGCATCGCCTCGTTGATGTCGGTGTGCACCACGGTGCCGCTGGCGCCCACGCGCCTGGCGAATGCGCGCGCCAGATCACCGGTGACGCCGGCGATGTCGAGCACGCGCTGACCCTCTTGCAGGTTGGCCACCGCCACCGTGTACGCCTTCCAGGCGCGGTGCAGACCCATCGACATCAGGTCGTTCATCAGGTCGTACTTCGACGCCACCGAGTCGAACACACCGCGCACGCGGCCGGCCTTGCTCGCGTCATCGACGGTCTGGTAGCCGAAATGGGTGTCGCTCATGCCGGGCTCCAGGCGGTGCTCGCGCCCTGCCCCTCGGCGGACGATTCACCCGGCTCGCGGCACCCTGGCGCGTGCTTCATGTCCGTTCGTCGATCAATGGGAGTGACCGCAGCTACCACCCGTGCCGGCACTGGCCGGCCCGGCCATCGGCGCGTCGCGCTCCACGCCGGCTTGCTGCAGGCGCTCCTGGTAGCGCTTCCACAACTCGCCTTGCTGCGAGCCCAGGAAGTACAGGTAGTCCCACGAGAAGATGCCGCTTTCGTGGCCATCGCTGAAGGTGGGTTGCACTGCGTAATTGCCGATCGGCTCGAGCGACGCAAGCCCGACCTCGCGCTTGCCGGTCTGCAGCACCTCCTGCCCCGGGCCATGGCCCTGGACTTCGGCCGACGGCGAATAGATGCGCATCAGCTCGAACGGAATGCGGAACTGCGCGCCATCCGAAAACCCCACCTCGAGCACGCGCGATTGCTGGTGCACGACGATGGACGTGGGTTGCGGAGTCTTGGGGGTCAGGCCAGCCATGATCGAATGGAGTCAGATGAAGCAAGCTACGAGGGCGAAGGATGAGCGAGGCAGTGTAGCGAAGGCGCGGCCCCCCAGTGCAAACCGGGGATTGACCTGCCAGCCCTCGCAGTCCGGCCCGCGCAAGCCCTTGCGCCGGCCACCAGCGATTCGATCAGCCGCGGGCCAGCGCCTGCGCGACCGCCGCGTCCAGCTCGGCCAGGTGGCACGCCAGCCGCGACCCGGCCGGTGGCGCGACCTCGCGCTGGCGCACGCCCCACACCGGCTGCGGGAAATGGCTGTCCCACTCGAAGCGCGCGATCACGTGCCAGTGCAGGTGCGCCACCATGTTGCCGAGCGCGGCCAGGTTGATCTTGGTCGGCCGCAGCCGAGCGCGCAGCACACGCTCGACCGCGCACACCCGGCTCATGCAGCGCTCACGCTCGGCCAGCGACAGATCGGAGAGCTCGACCACGTGGTGGTTCGCGATCACACGGTAGTAGGCCGGGAAGTCGGCGTCGGCGACCCGCACCACGCGCCAGTCGGCATCGCGCCAGACGACCGTGCCCCCTTCTTCGGCGCACAAGGGACACAACGGGCTGCGGCCTGACGGCTCACTCAAGGCGGGGTCGGCAACGGGCAGCGTGCGCTGTGGCTGCGTCACACCAGCACCCGCTCGATCCCGCCGTCGTTGGCGCGCGCCACGTAGCGCGGCATCCAGTCCTCGCCGAGGATGCGCCGGGCCATCTCGACGACGATGTAGTCGGCCTCCAGCAGGCCGTTGCTCAGGTCGTCGGCGTAGCGCGACAGGCCTTGCAGGCAGCTCGGGCAGGAGGTGAGGATCTTGATGTTGCCCTTCTCGGCAACACCGTCGACAACATCGCCGGTGACCGGGCTCGCGCTGTCCGTGCCGGCTGCGTGCCCATCGGCGCTCTTCGTCATCATCTCGCGCAGCGCCGCTTCGTCCTTGCGCAACTCCTCTTCCTTGCGAAACCGCACCTGGGTCGCGATGTCGGGCCGCGTCACGCCCAGGGTGCCGCTCTCGCCGCAGCAGCGCTCGCTCTTGCGCACGTTCTCGCCGACCAGCGCCTTGACCGTCTTCATCGGCTCCTGCAGCTTCATCGGGCTGTGGCAGGGGTCGTGGAACAGATAACCGCCCGTGCCGTCGAGCTTGATGTTCTTCTCGAGCAGGTACTCGTGGATGTCGATGATGCGGCTGCCGGGGAAGATCTTGTCGAACTGGTAGCCCTGGAGCTGGTCGTAGCAGGTGCCGCAGCTCACCACCACGGTCTTGATGTCGAGGTAGTTCAGCGTGGTCGCAACCCGGTGGAACAGCACCCGGTTGTCGGTGATCATCTTCTCGGCCTTGTCGAACTGGCCCGCGCCGCGCTGCGGATAACCGCAGCACAGGTAGCCGGGCGGCAACACGGTCTGCACCCCGGCGTGCCAGAGCATCGCCTGGGTGGCGAGACCGACCTGCGAGAACAGTCGCTCCGAGCCGCAGCCGGGGAAATAGAACACGGCCTCGGACTCGCTCGTCGTCGCCTTCGGATCGCGGATGATCGGGACGTAGTCCTTGTCCTCGATGTCGAGCAGCGCGCGCGCGGTCTTCTTCGGCAGGCCACCGGGCATCTTCTTGTTGATGAAGTGGATCACCTGC
>JBDSBD010000465.1:0-4271 GCA_039921765.1 Burkholderiaceae bacterium | reverse complement strand
GGCGACGTCGCTATGACGGCGCCGCGCGCGGGTGGCCCTTCGGCGACGTCGCTATGACGGCGCCGCGCGCGGGTGGCCCTTCGGCGATGTCGCCATGACGGCGCCGCGCGTCCGCCAAGCGATCCGCTCGCTCGTGCCTGGGGGAGCGGGTGGGAGTGAAGGGGACCTCGGCGCCGATCGGGTGACGCCGTGAACTGCCTCGGCGTGCTGATGCTCGACACCCGCTTCCCGCGGTTGCGCGGCGACATCGGCAACCCGCGGACCTTCGACCACCCGGTGCGCTACGCGGTGGTCGAAGGCGCCTCGCCGCAGCGCGTGGTGCGCGAGTCCGATCCGGATTTGCTGCTGCCTTTCATCGCTGCCGGGCGCCGGCTCGTGGCCGAGGGCGCCGGCGCGATCGCGACGAGTTGCGGCTTCCTGGTGCTGTGGCAGCGCGAGCTGCAGGCGGCGCTGCCGGTGCCGGTCTGGACTTCGAGCTTGTTGCTCGTCCCTGAATTGCACGCCGGCCGGCCGGCGGATGGCCGCGTCGGCGTGCTGACGGTCGATGCCCAGTCGCTTGGAGTGCGTCACCTGCAGGCCGCTGGGGCCGCACCCGACACGCCGCTCGAAGGGCTGGAGCCGGGCTCGCCGTTCCAGCGCAGCCTGCTCGACAACCGGACCGAGCTGGATGCGGGCGACGCGCGGCTGCAGGTCGTTGGCGCCGCCGAACGCCTGCTTGAGCGCCATCCGGGCGTTGCCGACATCGTCCTCGAATGCACCAACATGTCCCCCTACGCCGATGCGGTGCGGCGTGCGACCGGACGGCGCGTGCACGACGTCACCACCTTGATCGCGCAGCGCTTCGCGGCGCAAACTCATTGAACGCATCGCACGCACTCTTGAGAGCACCCCATGCAAACCCACCGTACCCACCGTTGGCAGTTCTGGATCGACCGCGGAGGCACCTTCACCGACGTCGTCGGGCGCCGCCCCGAGCCCGGTGGCGGCTTCACCCTGGTGACGCACAAACTGCTGAGCGAGAACCCGGGGCAGTACCGCGACGCCGCGGTCGCCGGCATCCGCCACCTGCTCGGATTGAAGCCCGACGAGCCGATCACGCCCGACCAGGTGGAGTGCGTGAAGATGGGCACCACGGTGGCGACCAACGCGCTGCTCGAACGCCGTGGCGAGCCCACGCTGCTGGTGACGACGCGCGGCTTTCGCGACGCGCTGCGCATCGCCTACCAGGAGCGGCCGCGTCTGTTCGAGCGCCACATCGTGCTGCCCGAGATGCTGTATTCGCGCGTTATCGAGGCGGTCGAGCGGGTCGGCGCGAACGGCGAGCTGGTGCAGGCGCTGGATGAAGCGCATCTGCGCGAGCGGCTGTGGGCCGCGTTCGACGCCGGCCTGCGCAGCGTGGCGATCGTTTTCATGCACGGCTGGCGCTATCCGGCGCACGAGTTGGCGGCCGAGCGTCTGGCGCGTGAGGCCGGCTTCACGCAGGTCAGCGTGTCGCACCAGGTCAGCCCGATGATGAAGCTGGTGGGGCGAGGCGACACGACCGTGGTCGATGCCTATCTGTCGCCGATCCTGCGCCGCTATGTCGAGCAGGTGGCCGCCGAGATGCCGGGCGTGAAGCTGTTCTTCATGCAGTCGTCGGGCGGGCTCACCGACGCCCGCGCGTTCCAGGGCAAGGACGCGATCCTGTCCGGGCCGGCGGGCGGGATCGTCGGGATGGTGCGCACGGCCGAGTTGGCGCGCGACGACTTGAGAGACGTTCGCCGGGTGGTGCTGCCCGGCACCGACGCCAGCCCTGGTCCCGCGGAAGCGGGAGCGGGTGCAGGCCCCCATCCCGATCTTGCGGAAGGGGAAACGGCGAACGGCAAGCCGCCCGGACCGCTCAAGGTGATCGGCTTCGACATGGGCGGCACGTCCACTGACGTGAGCCACTTCGCCGGTGAGTTCGAGCGCGCCTTCGAAACCCATGTGGCGGGTGTGCGCATGCGCGCGCCGATGATGAGCATCCACACGGTGGCCGCAGGCGGCGGCTCGGTACTTGGCTTCGACGGCTCGCGCCTGCGCGTCGGGCCGCACAGCACGGGTGCGAATCCGGGGCCGGCGTGCTACCGGCGCGGCGGGCCGCTGGCGGTGACCGATGCGAACGTGATGGTCGGCAAGCTCCAGCCGCGCTACTTTCCGAGCGTGTTCGGGCCGAACGCGAACGAGCCGCTGGACCGCACGGTGGTGGTCGACAAGTTCGCCGCGCTGGCCACCGAGATCGGGCGTGCGTCGGGCGTGAGGCATGAACCCGAGGGGGTGGCCGAAGGCTTCATCGACATCGCGGTGGGCTCGATGGCCAATGCGATCAAGAAGATCTCGGTGGCGCGCGGCTACGACATCACGCGCTACACCCTGCAGTGTTTCGGCGGCGCCGGCGGCCAGCACGCCTGCCGGGTGGCCGACGCGCTTGGCATGGAGCGCGTGTTCGTGCATCCGCTGGGCGGTGTGCTGTCGGCCTACGGCATGGGCCTGGCGGACCAGAACGTGATGCGCGAGGCGGCCATCGAACTGCCGCTCATCGAGGCGCAGGACGCGCTGCAGGCGCGCCTCGATGCGCTGGCCAGCGAGGCGCAGGCCGAGCTGGTGCGCCAGGGCGTGGGCAGCGCCGAAGTGCAGATGCACCGGCGAGTCCACGTACGCTACCAGGGCACCGACTCGGCGCTCGTGGTGCCGTTCGGCAGTGTCGAAGAAATCCACCGCGCGTTCGAGACCGCGTACCGGCAGCGCTTCTCGTTCCTGATGGACGGGCGCGCGCTGATCGTCGAGGCGGTGTCGGTCGAGGCGGTGGGGCCCGGCGACGCGCCGGCCGAGCCGCGCCATGCGCTGGTGGCGGCCGCGCCGGCGCCTTCGGCCGAGACGGTGCGCATGTTCAGCGGCGGCAAGTGGTGGCACGCCGCGCTGGTCGTGCGCGAACAGGTGCGCCCGGGCCACACCATCGATGGCCCGGCGGTGATCGCCGAGAAGAACGCCACCACGGTGGTGGAGCCCGGCTGGCGCGCGCGCGCCACCGCGCTCGATCACCTGGTGCTCGAACGGGTGCAGGTGCGCGCCGCGCGCCAGGCGATCGGCACCACGGTCGACCCGGTGATGCTGGAGGTGTTCAACAACCTGTTCATGAACATCGCCGAGCAGATGGGGCTGCAGCTGCAGAACACCGCCTACTCGGTGAACATCAAGGAGCGGCTCGACTTTTCGTGTGCGCTGTTCGACGCCGAAGGCAACCTGATCGCCAACGCGCCGCACATGCCGGTGCACCTGGGCTCGATGAGCGAGTCGATCAAGACCGTGATTCAGCGCAACGCCGGGCGCATGCGGCCGGGTGACGTCTATGTACTCAACGACCCGTACCACGGCGGCACGCACCTGCCCGACGTGACCGTGGTCACGCCGGTGTACATGGACCGGTCCGCCTCGTTCGAGAGGGAGGGAGCGGGTGGGCGTGATGAAAGCGCGCAGCGCGAGCCGACGTTTTATGTGGGCTCGCGCGGTCACCACGCCGACATCGGCGGCATCACGCCGGGCTCGATGCCACCGTTCTCGACCCGCATCGAAGAGGAAGGGGTGCAGATCGACAACGTCAAGCTCGTCGATGGCGGGAGGCTGTGCGAGCAGGAGATGCTGGAGCTGCTCGGCAGCGGTGCCTATCCGTCGCGCAACCCGCAGCAAAACGTTGCGGATCTGAAGGCGCAGATCGCCGCCAACGCAAAGGGCGTGCAGGAGCTGCACCGCATGGTCGAGCAGTTCGGGCTGCCGGTCGTGCAGGCCTACATGGGCCATGTGCAGGACAACGCCGAGGAGTCGGTGCGCCGCGTCATCACCCGACTCAAGGACGGCGCGTTCACGCTGGCGCTGGACAATGGCGCGCAGATCTCCGTGGCGATCCGCGTGAACGGCGCCGAGCGCAGCGCCGAGATCGATTTCACAGGCACCTCGGCCCAGCTCACCAACAACTTCAACGCGCCGGTGGCGGTCTGCATGGCCGCGGTGCTGTATGTGTTTCGCACACTGGTTGATGACGACATTCCGCTCAATGCCGGTTGCCTGAAACCCTTGCACGTGATCATTCCCGACGGTTCGATGCTCAACCCGCATCCGCCCGCTTCGGTGGTGGCCGGCAACGTCGAGACGTCGACCTGCATCACCAACGCGCTCTACGGTGTGCTCGGTTGCATGGCGGCCGGTCAGTGCACGATGAACAACTTCACCTTCGGCAACGCACGCCACCAGTACTA
>JBDSBD010000464.1:0-5008 GCA_039921765.1 Burkholderiaceae bacterium | reverse complement strand
CGGGCTTGACGAGCTCCGGGTCGCTGGCCTGCGCCCATCGCGCCGCGGCGGCGGCGCTGTCGAAGGATTCGATGCGTGCGCCCCAGGTCTGGAGCAGCACCTCGATCCCCTCACGCACCGCGGACTCGTCTTCCACCACCACGATGAGCCGACGATCCAGCGTCAGGGAGGCCGGCGCCTTGCCCGGCGGGGCCACCGGCACCGCGCGCGGCGAGCGCCCTGCGGGCAGCTCGAGCGCGAACACGCTGCCGCGGCCGGGTCTGGAGTGCAAGGCCAGCGGTGCTTGCAGCAGCGCCGCCAGGCGCTTGACGATTGCCAACCCCAGCCCCAGACCCTTGCGCTGCTCGGGGGCTGCCGTGGCGCTGCCGGGCACCTGGTAGAACTCGTCGAAGATGCGGCCGCGCTCGTGCTCGCCAATGCCCGGCCCGGTGTCCCACACCTGAAGCAGCACCCGCTCGCCGCGGGCTCGCGCGGCCACCAGCACGGTGCCGTCGGACGTGTAGCGGATCGCGTTGGAGACGAGGTTGCGCAAGATACGTTCGACCAGCAGCGGGTCGGCGTGCACCACGCGGTTGCCGCCACGCAGCCGCAGCGCCAGGCCTTTTTCAAAGGCGTTCGGCTCGAAGTGCAGGCGCAGCTTGCGCAGCAGGTCACCCACCTCGAAGGCCTGCGCGTTCACCTCGATCCCGCCGCTGTCGATGCGCGTGATGTCGAGCAGCTCGGAGAACAGGCCATCGAGCGCGTCGACCGACTCGTTGATGCTGTTGACGAGTTGCGCCACCTCGGGCTGGTGCACGCCCTGATGCACGCGCTGGCGCAGTGCCTCGGCGAACAGTCCCATCGCGTGCAGCGGCTGGCGCAGGTCATGGCTGGCGGCGGTGAAGAACTGCGTCTTCGCCCGGTTCGCGACCTCGGCCTCGTGGCGCGCTGCGTCGGAGACGGCCTTCTCGGCGCGCAGCTGTTCCATCAGCGTTTCGGTGCGCAGCTTGAGTTCGGTGAGCTTCTCGAAGCCGATCCGGTAGTCGCGCCCGAGCAGCACGGTCATCGCCAGCGCGATGAACATCACCGCGGCGATCTCCAGGTTCAGGTCGCCGCCGTCGGCCGCGACCCGCGCGATCGCCGGCAGGAAGGCGAGTCCGACGAAGGTCAGGTAAAGCCGGAACTGCGGCGCCAGGATCGGCACACAGCCCACACAGAAGGTGTAGACCACCAGCACCAGTGCGATCTGGTGCGCGGCCGTGCCGTGGCCGTAGAAGATCCAGGCCGCGGCCCCCCACAGCGCCGCGTTCAGCACCACACCCACGCTCCAGAGCCGCAGCCGCACACGCAGCGCCGCCAGCGTCGTCACCTTGACGCGCGCGGTGCGAAGTGCGAACAGCAGGCGCGCAAGCCACACCAGCGCGAACACCGTACCCCAACCGAGACGCACGGCCCGGGGTGCGACCTCGATGAACAACAGCTCGATCACCAGTGCACCGACCAGGTGCCCCGCCAGCGAGGTGACGTTGTACGCGAACGCGCCGCGGGCCTTGTCGCGCAGCCGCGTGAACTCCGCCGCTGCCGCTGCTGCTGCGGCGGCGGCGGCCGGCGCGGGGCCGGCCAGGACGCGGGCGACCGTGGGCGTCAGCGCGACGACGGGTTGCGCCATGCCGGCACCCCGCCTTGATAGAACATCTGGCTCACCGCCAGCACGGCCTGCGTGCGCGTGCTCACGCCCAGCGTGCGCAGCACCGCCGCCACATGGTCCTTCACGTTCTCGACCGAGAGCTTGAGCTCACGGGCGATCAGCTTGTTCGGCAGGCCCTTGAGCAGCAACCCGAGCACCTCCGTCTGTCGCGGCGTCAGGCCGAGCGAGGCGAGCGGCGCCTGGGCCGGGAAGCCGCTGTCCTGCGCCTGGTCGCGCGTCACGCGCAGCACGCTCGGAATGGTGTCGCCCTCGCGCTGCGGGCTTGGCGGCTCCGAGCCCAAGGTCATCGGCGGCACGTAGATGCCCCCCGACATCACCATGTGCAGCGCCTCGAACAGGGTGTCGTTGCTGGCCCGCTTGGGCACGAAGCCCATGGCGCCCAGGTCGATGGCGCGGATCACGTCGGCGGCGCGGTCCGAGGCCGACAGCACCACCACCGGCAGCTCGGGATGCTGGCCGCGCAGCTCGATGAGCAGATCGAAGCCATCGGCGTCGCCGAGGCTCAGGTCGAGCAGCGCCAGGTCAAAATCTGCCTCGGTTGCGAGCGCCGCCCGTGCGGCGCGCGCACTGTCGGCTCCAAGCACCGTGACGTCGTTGCCCAGGCCCTGGATCACGCTTTGCAGCGCCGAAAGAATCAGCGGATGGTCGTCGATCAGCAGTACCTTCATCGCAGCCCCTTCCTGTGTTGCACACGAAGCCCGAATCCAACCATCGCTCAGGTGTAGCGCCGTGCCAGAGACTCGGCCACGCACACCGGCTTGGACCCGCCTTCGCGCTCCATCGTGACCTCGACCGTGAGCTGGGCCCCGCCTTCAAGCGGCTCATACGCGAGCAGCTTGAAACGCCCGCGCAGCCGGCTGCCCGAAGGCACCGGTGCCGGAAAGCGCACGCGACCCAGACCGTAGTTCACGCCCATGCGGGTATCGAGCACCTCGAACGCGCGGGCCGACATCTCGGGCAGCAGCGAGAGTGTGAGGAATCCGTGCGCGATCGTGGTGCCGAACGGCCCCTTCGCGGCGCGCTCGGCATCGAGGTGGATCCACTGATGGTCACCGGTGGCGTCGGCAAAGAGCTGGATGCGCTGCTGATCGACCGTGATCCAGTCGCTCAGCCCGATCTCCTGGCCGACCAGGGGCTGCAAATCGCTCAGGTGCTCGAAGCTGCGCATGGGTTCGTCTCGGGTGCGTTGCGGGGGTCAGCGATGGCGCGACCGTCAAACGATCAAGCGTCGAGCCATTCGATGATGGGTTGCCACTGCGCCAGATCGCGCTCGAAGCGGTGCGGCCTCACGTCCCACAAGGTCAGGCCGTGCGCAGCGAGGTGCACATAGTTCTGCGTATCGCGCACGAACCCCAGCAGCGGGATGCTCAGGCCGGCGAGAAAGCTGCGCAGCTGATCGGTCGAGATCGTGCCTTCGCGCGTGCGCATCCCGACGAATCCGAAGCGCACCCTGTCACTGCGTTTGTGCGCGAGCAGATGGCGCACGAACTCGTGCGTGGCGTGGATGTCGAAGATGCTCGGCTGCAACGGGATCAGCACCTTGTCGGCCAGCTTCATCACCTCGTCGAGGCGTTTGCCCTGCAGGCCGGCGGGCGTGTCGAGCACCACATGGGTCGTGCCCTTGGGCGGGCGCACGACCTCGCCGGCCGCCGCGTCCCAGGTCTCGATGCGCGGCAGTGCTGCGGGGCGCAATCCGAGCCAGGTGCGCGCCGACTGCTGGCGATCGACATCGCCCAGCATCACCGCATGCCCCCGCGAGGCCAGATAGCCCGCGATCTGGGTCGACAGCGTCGTCTTGCCGACGCCGCCCTTCGGATTGGCTACCACAATCACCGGCATGCAAACCTCCCTCACTGGATTCGTGCGACTTTCGGGTTATGTTAGCGGGCCTTTATTGCCGCCCGCATCGAGATCAACCACGACAAACCCGTCCATGCGCATCGCCCCCGAACGGCCCGCAAGGCTTGTGGCAGCTCACCCAGGCGCCCGCCCGGCGATCGCTCCGGGCGAGAGACGCACCGGGAAGCCCTGATGGAACATTCGACGGCCTGGCTCACCAGCACCCTGGTGTATCTCGGCGCTGCCGTGCTGGCGGTGCCGATTGCGCGCTTCCTCGGTCTGGGGTCGATCATCGGCTACCTCGGCGCCGGCATCCTGATCGGCCCCTGGGGCATCGGGCTCGTCACCGACCCGCGGGCCATGCTGCAGGTTGCCGAGTTCGGCGTCGTGCTGATGCTCTTCGTGGTCGGCCTCGAGCTCGAGCCGCATCGGCTGTGGTCGCTGCGCAAACCCATCTTCGGCTGGGGCAGCGTGCAGCTGTTCGGCTCGGCCGCGCTCATGGTCGGGGTGGCACTCCTCGCCGGACTGGACGGCCGGCTCGCGATGGTGGCCGGAGTGGGTCTGGCACTGTCGTCGACGGCGATCGGCCTGGCCGTCCTGGGCGAGCGCGGCCTGATGAACACCAGCTCGGGCCAGAGCGTGCTCAGTGTCGCCTTGCTTCAGGACGTGGCCGCGATTCCGGTGCTGGCGTTGCTGCCGCTGCTGGCGGCGACCCACGACCATGACGGCACGGGCTGGCTCGGCGCCGCCAAGGCGGTCGGTGTGATCGCCGCCATCGTGCTCGGCGGGCGACTGCTGCTGCGCCCGGCGCTGCGCTGGATCGCGCGCAGCAAGACCCCCGAGATCTTCACCGCGGCATCGCTGCTGCTGGTCGTGGCCACCGCCGCGCTGATGCAGGCGGTCGGGCTGTCGATGGCGCTCGGCGCCTTTCTGGCCGGCGTGCTGCTGGCCGAGAGCGAGTACCGGCGCGAACTCGAGACCGACATCGAGCCGTTCAAGGGACTCCTGCTGGGCCTGTTCTTCATCGCCGTCGGCATGGGCATCGACTTCGCGGTGATACGCGCGCAGCCGCTTGCCATTGCCGGGATCGTGCTCGGGTTCCTGCTGCTGAAGGCGGCCATTCTGTGGGCCATGGGGCGGGTGATGCCGATTCCCCAGCCCGAGCGGCCGGTCTTCATCATCTTGCTGGCACAGGGCGGCGAGTTCGGCTTCGTCGTGTTCCAGACCGCAGCGCAAGCCGGCGTGATCGATGCAAGAGTCTCATCCCTGCTGGTTGCCGCGGTGGCGATCTCGATGCTGATCACGCCGCTGCTGCTGGTGGCTGCCGACCGCTGGTGGATCCCCCGCCTGGCCGGGCGCCCACGCAGCCAGATCGACGAGATCAACGAGACCCAGGACGCGAGCGTCATCATCGCCGGGTTCGGGCGCTATGGCCAGGTGGTGGGGCGCATGCTGTTTGCCAACGGGGTGCAGCCGACCGTG
>JBDSBD010000463.1:0-11902 GCA_039921765.1 Burkholderiaceae bacterium | reverse complement strand
GCCGGTTGCCGCGCCGCTTCATCGGCTTGAGCTGGCCGAACTCCTGTTCCCAATAGCGCAGCACATAAGGCTTCACACCGCACAGCTCGCTCACCTCACCGATCGTGAAGTAGCGTTTTGCAGGAATGGCAGGAAGCGATTTCTCCATGAAAATCAACGAGATCGCGATAGGAAGCTAAGACTTTACTCGAACTCGTCCTCCGGCGGTATGTCACCCTGTACAACACCCTTGAGTTTGTGGCTGGCGTGAAATGTGACCACATTCCTGGCCTTGATCGGGATGGCCTCGCCGGTGCGCGGGTTGCGCCCGGGGCGGGGCGCCTTGCGTCGGATGTTGAAGTTACCGAAACCCGACATCTTCACGTCCTCGCCCGACACCAGCGTGGTGTGGACGATTTCAAAGAAGGCTTCGACCATGTCCTTGGATTCGCGCTTGTTCAGACCCAGGCGCTCGAACAGCAGCTCGGCCAGTTCGGCCTTGGTGAGCGTCGGGGTCTCGAGCGTGGGCAGCTGAACGCGGCGACTGCGCCGGAGGTCGCCCGATTCAACGCCGTCGTCACCGTCGACGCGCTCGTCGGGTAGCGGAGTGGTCGCCATTCGCTCGCTCCTAGCCTCGCAGCCGAACGCCCAGGAGCTTGCCCAAGCTCGCCAGCACATCGGCGACCGCATGATCGATGCGCTCGTCGGTCAAACTGGTTTCATCGTCACGCAGCTCCAGCCGCACGGCCAGACTGCGTTCGCCTGCCGCCAGGTCGGCGCTCGGCGAAGCCGGCTTGTAGACGTCGAACAACCGTGCCGAGCGAATCAGTCCGCCCTGCCCAGCCTCGATCGCCTGCATCAACGCATCGTGAGTGACACTCTCCGCAGCAATCACCGCAATGTCGCGCCAGACCGGCTGCTGGCGAGGGAGGCTCGCGTACACCGGCAGCGCCCGCACCAGCAGCGCATCGACATCGAGCTCGAACAGAACCGGCGCGCCGGGCAGCTCATAAGACTGGCGCCACTGCGGATGAAGTTCGCCGACAAAGCCGATGGCATGACCTTCGAGCTCGACGCGGGCACAGCGCCCCGGATGCATTGCAGGGTGTTCGGCGCGCACGAAGCGGGCAACCCGCGGTGCGAGCAAGGCTTGCACGTCGCCCTTGACATCGAAGAAATCGACCGTGCGCTCCTTCTCCCCCCACTGCAGCGAGTCCGCCGCACCAGAGGCCAACCCGCTCAAGCGCGTCGGCTGCGCGACCCCGGCCACGCTGGTGTCGCCCGCGGCCACGCTGGCGTCACGCCCGAACACGCGCCCGACCTCGAACAAACGCACCCGGGTCGCCTTGCGCGTCAGGTTGACACGCAAGGCCTGCAGCAGGCTGCCGATCAGGCTCGAGCGCATGACGGCCCATTGGCTGGCCATCGGATTGACGAGGCGGATCGGATCCAGGTTGCCCGCCAGCTCGCGCTCCCAGCGCTCCTCGACGAAGCTGAAGTTGATCGTTTCCTGATAGTCGAGGTCGGCAACCCGGTGGCGCAGCGCGTCGACCCCCCGCCGCGCCTCGCTGCGCACCCGCGGGGTCAGCGCCGCCTGCGGGGCTGAGTCGGGCAACGACCCGTAGCCGAGCACACGGATCACCTCCTCGATCAGATCTTCCTCGATCTGCAGATCGAAGCGCCAGCTCGGCGGCGTCACTGTCAGCACCCCGGTAACACTGCTGAAGCGCAGTCCCAGGCGCTGCATCACGCCTTCGCACTGCGCCTGCGTGATGGGCATGCCGATGACGCGGGAGGCACGCGCCACGCGCAGGTTCACCGATTGCCGTTGCGGCACGTTTGGCGCCTGGTCGTCGATCGGTCCGCAGACCGTGTCCGGGCCGCCGCAGATATCGACGATCAGTTGTGCGATGCGCTCGAGCAGTTCGACGGTGCGCGCCGGATCGACGCCGCGCTCGAACCGATGCCCGGCGTCGGTGGTGAAGTTGAAGCGCCGCGATCGCCCGGCCACCGCGGCGGGCCACCAGAAGGCGGCCTCGACGTACACGTTTCGAGTGTCATCCGACACCGCTGTCGCGTCGCCCCCCATGATGCCGGCAAGCGACTCCACGCCCTCCTGGTCGGCAATCACACCGACCTGCTCGTCGAGCTCGACCGTGCTGCCATTGAGCAGCTTGAGCGTCTCGCCCGGCTTGCCCCAGCGCACACTCAGGCCGCCGTGGATCTTGTCGAGATCGAAGATGTGGGTGGGCTGGCCGGACTCGAACATCACGTAGTTCGAGATGTCCACCAACGCGCTCACGGAGCGCTGACCGCAGCGTGCCAGCCGGTCCACCATCCAGGCCGGCGTCGGCGCCTGGGTGTTCACGTTGCGCACGATCCGGCCCGAAAAGCGCCCGCACAGGTCCGTCGCCTCGATGCGCACAGGCAGCGTGCTGCCGTGTGTCACCGCGACCGTGGGCACGAACGGCGCACGCAGCGGGGCACCGGTCAGCGCCGCGACCTCGCGCGCGACGCCGTACACGCTCAGGCCGTGGCCGAGATTGGGCGTGAGCTTGAGCGTGAGCAGCGTGTCGTCAAGGTGCAGGTGCTCGCGGATGTCTTGGCCGACCAGTGCGGCGTCATCGAGGATCAGCAGGCCGCCGTGGTCATCGGACAGCTTGAGTTCGCGCGCCGAACACAGCATGCCAGCGCTCTCGACCCCGCGCAGCTTGCCCAGCTTGATACGAAACGGCGCGCCCCCGACACCGTCGGCGCTCGGCAACTCGGCCCCCACCAACGCGCAGGGCACCTTGATGCCGACGCGCACGTTCGGCGCGCCGCAAACGATGTTGAGCACATGCCCGGTGCCGGCATCGACCTGGCAGACGTTGAGTCGGTCGGCGTTGGGGTGGCGCTCGACCGCCAGCACCCGGGCCACGACGACCTGCGTGAACGGTGGCGCGGCCGGACGAACCTCCTCGACCTCCATGCCGGACATCGTCAGCAGATCAGCCAACGCGGTACTGTCGATCGGGGGGTTGCAGAACTCGCGCAACCAGGATTCTGGGAATTGCATGGCGTCGTCGTTCTCTGAGTTCGGGAAGTCTTCAGTCGAACTGCGCGAGGAAGCGCAGGTCGCCTTCGAAGAACAGTCGCAAGTCGCTGATGCCGTAGCGCAGCATCGCGAGCCGGTCAATGCCCGAGCCGAAGGCAAAACCGATGTGCCGCTCCGGGTCCAGCCCCATGTTGCGGATCACCTGCGGATGCACCTGACCCGAGCCCGACACCTCGAGCCAGTGGCCCGCGAGCGCTCCGCCTTCGAACATGATGTCGATCTCGGCGCTCGGTTCGGTGAACGGGAAGTAGCTCGGCCGAAAACGCAGTTTCAGCTCGGTCGTCTCAAAAAAGGCCTGGATGAAGTCCAGGTACATGACCTTGAGGTCCTTGAAGCTCACGTTCTCGCCGACCCACAGGCCTTCGACCTGATGAAACATCGGCGAGTGCGTGGCGTCACTGTCGACCCGGTAGGTGCGGCCCGGCGCGATCACCCGGATGTCGGGCATGTTCGGCTGGCCCGCGTATTTGCCTGCATGCGCCTGCGCGTAGCGGATCTGCATCGGCGAGGTGTGCGGGCGCAGGTTCAACCAGGCCCCGTGCTCGTCCTTGATGTCGACATAGAACGTGTCCTGCATCGAGCGCGCGGGGTGGTTCTCGGGATTGTTGAGGGCGGTAAAGCTGTACCAGTCGGTCTCGATCTCGGGGCCATCGGCCACGTCGAATCCCATCGAGCCGAAGATCGCCTCGATGCGCTCGCGGGCGCGCGTGATCGGATGCAACCCGCCGGTTCCGCGACGCCGTCCGGGCAAGGTCACGTCGAGCGCCTCGCCCTTGAGCTGGGCCTGGAGTTGCTCGGCCGCCAGTGCATCGCGCCGCGCCTTGAGCGCGAGCTCGATCTGCTGCTTGGCGAGATTGATCTGCGCGCCGCGGGCCTTCTTCTCGTCTGTGGCCAGCCTTGCGAGGCCCTTCAGCTGCTCGGTGATGCGTCCGGACTTGCCGAGAAAGCGCGCCTTGGCGTCTTCCAGCTCGGCGGGCGTGAGTGCCTGCGAAAAATCGGCCTGGGCGGCACGGACAAGAGGCTCGAGATCGTTCATCGCTGATAGGAAGCGACTTGTCGCTTCAGTGAGTGTCATGCCGCGAAGCGACGTGATGCCAAAACTAAAAAGGCCGCACACGAGGCCGGCCTTCAGAGCTTGCGAGCAAGCAGCGCTGCGCGCTGCAGCGAAACGTCAAGCGAGTTGGGCCTTCACCTTCTCGACGATGCTGCCGAATGCGGCAGGATCGTTAACGGCCATGTCGGCAAGAACCTTGCGGTCGATGTCGATCTCGGCCTTGCGCAAGCCGGCCATGAAGCGGCTGTAGGTGACACCCAGGCTGCGGCTTGCCGCGTTGATGCGGGCGATCCAGAGCTGGCGGAACACGCGCTTCTTGGTGCGCCGGTCGCGGTAGGCGTACTGGCCGGCACGCATGACGGCCTGCTTGGCAATGCGGAACACATTCTTGCGGCGGCCGCGGTAACCCTTGGCGAGTGCGAGAACTTTCTTGTGACGTGCGCGGGCAGTGACGCCGCGTTTGACGCGAGGCATGTGGTTTCTCCTTCAGAAGTGGCTCGGGGCCTTACAGGCCAGCGAATGGCAGCATCTGCGCCATGTGGCCCATGTTGGTCTCGTGCACGGCAGTCGTGCCACGCAGCTGGCGCTTGTTCTTCGTGGACTTCTTGGTCAGGATGTGGCGCTTGAACGCCTGGCCCCGCTTGACGGTGCCTCCCGGACGCACGCGAAACCGCTTGGCCGCGCTCTTCTTGGTCTTCATCTTGGGCATGACTGCTCCTTCTTGATTGCGTCTGTCAGGCGCCGGCAAAAACCTTGCCGTCTTGTGGGCCTGCAACCGCTTCTGGCAACACCCCGGCAAACCGGCCGAGGCACTGAACACTGCATATTCTCAGCTTGCACCGAAACCACGCTTCACTTGCGCTTCGGGGCCAACACCATGATCATCTGGCGCCCTTCGAGCTTGGGCATGTGCTCCACCATCGCCACGTCGGCGAGCTCGTCGCGAATGCGCTCCAGCAGCCGCATGCCGATGTCCTGGTGGGTGATCTCGCGTCCGCGGTAGCGCAACGTGACCTTGCCCTTGTCGCCATCTTCGCTGATGAAGCGGCGCAGATTGCGCATCTTGATCGCGTAGTCGCCTTCGTCCGTGCCCGGACGGAACTTGACTTCCTTGATCTCGACCACTTTTTGCTTGCTCTTGGCTTCGGCCGCCTTCTTCTGTTCCTGATACTTGAACTTGCCGTAGTCCATCAAGCGACATACCGGCGGATCGGCCTGGGCAACGATCTCGACGAGATCGACATCCTGCTCACCTGCCAGGCGCAAGGCCTCGGTGATACTCACCACCCCGAGGGGCTCGTTGTCGGGGCCGTTGAGGCGGACTTCAGGTGCCATGATCTCCCGGTTCAGGCGGTGCTTGCGCTCGGCATTGGGAGTACGGCGATCAGCGTATGTAGCGATGGTCAAAACCTTTCAGCGAACTCCAGGCCCTAGGAATCCGAACAAAACAACTGCGCACCCGGAACCCGCAGCGCGTCGCCAACCGAAACGGATGGCGGCGCAGGTTCACACTCTTTGAGCGATGTCAGCGGCGAGCTTCTGCACGAAGTCGGCCAGTGGCATCACACCGAGGTCCCGATTGCCCCGGGCGCGCACCGCAACAGCCCCGCCGGCCTTCTCCTTGTCACCAACGACCAGGATGTACGGGACCTTCTGCAACGAATGCTCCCGGATTTTATAGTTTATTTTCTCGTTGCGCAAATCAGACGCCACTCTAAGTCCTTGTTTTTGCAGCGTTTTGGTAACGTCCCGGGCGTAGTCGGATTGGGCATCGGTGATGTTGAGCACACTGACCTGAAGCGGTGCCAGCCAGGCCGGAAGCGCGCCGGCGTGGTGTTCCAGAAGCATGCCGATGAACCGCTCGAAGCTGCCGATGATGGCGCGGTGCAGCATGACTGGCGTGCGGCGCTCGCCGCTCTCGGCCACGTACTCGGCGCCGAGCCGCTCGGCCATCGAGAAGTCGACCTGCATCGTGCCGCACTGCCATTGGCGGCCAATCGCGTCCTTCAGCGTGTACTCGATCTTCGGGCCATAGAACGCACCGTCGCCGGGCGCGACGACGAAGTCGCAGCCCGAGGCGCGCATGCTCTCGATCAGTGCCGCCTCGGCCTTGTCCCAGACCGCGTCCGAGCCGATGCGTGCCTCGGGCCGCGTCGCCACCTTGTAGATGATCTGCGTGAAGCCAAAGTCGGCATAGACCTTTTGCAACTGCGCCGTGTAGGCCACGCACTCGGCAAGGATCTGGTCTTCGGTACAGAAGATGTGGCCGTCGTCCTGCGTGAAGCCGCGCACCCGCATGATGCCATGCAGGCCGCCGGTCGGCTCGTTGCGGTGGCACTGGCCGAACTCGCCGTAGCGCAGCGGCAGGTCGCGATAACTCTTGATGCCCTGCTTGAAGATCAGGATGTGGCCAGGGCAGTTCATTGGCTTGAGCGCGTAGTCGCGCTTTTCCGATTCGGTCGTGAACATGTTCTCGCGGTACTTGCCCCAATGCCCGGTCTTCTCCCACAGCACCTGGTCGAGCAATTGCGGCGCCTTCACTTCCTGGTAGCCGTTGTCGCGATAAACCGCGCGCATGTACTGCTCGATCTGCTGCCAGACGGCCCAGCCCAACGGGTGCCAGAACACCAGTCCCGGCGCGTGCTCATCGAGATGGAACAGGTCGAGTTCGCGGCCCAGTTTGCGGTGGTCGCGCTTCTCGGCCTCTTCGAGCATGTGCAGGTGCTGCTGCAGTTCGTCCTTGGTGGCCCAGGCCGTGCCGTAGATGCGCTGCAGCATCTCGTTGCGGTGATCCCCGCGCCAGTAGGCGCCGGCAACCTTCATCAGCTTGAAATGCTTCAGCTTGCCGGTGCTGGGCACGTGCGGGCCACGGCACAGGTCCTCGAACTTGCCTACGCGGTACAGCGACACGTCCTCATCCGCCGGAATGCTCGCGATTATCTCGGCCTTGTAGTGTTCGCCCAGGCCCTTGAAGTACGCCACGGCCTCGTCGCGCGGCAGCACGCGCCGCTCCACCTTCTCGTCCTTGCGTGCGAGCTCGCTCATCTTCGCTTCGATTGCCACCAGATCCTCGGGCGTGAACGGTCGCTTGTAGGCAAAGTCGTAGAAGAATCCGTTTTCGATCACCGGTCCGATCGTGACCTGCGCGTCCGGAAAGAGCTCCTTGACCGCATACGCGAGCAAGTGCGCGGTCGAATGGCGGATCACCTCGAGCCCGGCAGCGTCCTTGTCGGTGATGATCGCTAGCGCCGTGTCGCGATCCAGGCGGTAGCTGGTATCGACGACCCGCGCGTCAGCGCCCTGCCCGATCCGCCCGGCAATCGCGGCCTTGGCCAGACCGGCTCCGATGGAAGCGGCCACTTCGGCCACCGTGACCGGACTTTTGAACTCACGCCGGGCGCCATCGGGCAACAGAATCGAGATCATGGGGAGACTCCACAAAACAAAAAAGCGCGGATCATGCCGCGCCTTCGTGAACGAGAAAGCAATGCGAGTGAAAGGTCGAGACGCGCGGCCGACTAGACCTTCTGGAAGAAGGTGGTAGTTCGCGGTGTCATAACCAACATGCCTTTCCCGTCCTTGTTCGTTTGGTCTCTGATTGTAATGCCATGCACCGCTGCGGCCGCCTCGAGCGCGTCCGCAAGGGCCAAGGACGCGCTGCACACCCGCCGGCAAAGTCACGTGGTTCGCGCAGCCGGTTCAGCGCCGCGCCTGCAGCTTGGCAAACGCCTCGGCCATTGCCGAGGTGGCGGGCACCGATGATGGCCGCGCCGCGCCAGCGTTGCGCTCATTGCGCCGGGCCGGCCGGAACGCGTTGCCGGCCGCGCCGCTCGGGGGGTTGGGCTGGGCGTCGAGCTTCATCGTCAGCGCGATGCGTTGGCGCGCCAGGTCGACCTCGAGCACCTTGACCCTGACGATGTCACCGGTCTTGACCACCTCGCGCGCATCCTTGACGAACTTGTGCGCGAGCTGGCTCACGTGGACCAGGCCGTCCTGATGCACGCCAAGGTCGACGAAAGCACCGAACTGCGCAACGTTGCTGACCGTGCCTTCGAGCAGCATGCCGGGCTCCAGGTCCTTCATATCCTCGACGCCGTCGTTGAAGCGCGCGACCTTGAAGTCCGGACGCGGATCACGGGCGGGCTTCTCGAGCTCGGCCAGCACGTCCTTGACCGTGATCACGCCGAAGCGTTCGTCGGCAAAGGCTTCCGGCTTGATCAAATGAATCACGTCGCTGCGCCCCAGCACTTCGGCCGCGGGCTTGCCCACCGCGACCAGCAGGCGCTCGACCAGCGCGTAGGTCTCCGGATGCACACCCGATTCATCCAGCGGGTTGTCGCCGTCGCGGATACGCAAGAAGCCCGCACTCTGCTCGAAGGTCTTCGCTCCCAGGCCGCCGACCTCGCGCAGCTGCTCGCGGTTGCGGAACGCGCCGTGTGCATCGCGCCAGCGCACGATCGCGCCCGCGACGGTGCTGCTCAGGCCCGAGACGCGCGCAAGCAGCGGCACCGAGGCGGTGTTCAAGTCCACCCCCACCGAGTTCACACAGTCCTCGATGACCGCGTTCAGGCTGCGCGCCAGCTCGCCCTGGTTCACGTCGTGCTGGTACTGGCCCACACCAATGCTCTTGGGCTCGATCTTCACGAGCTCGGCGAGCGGGTCCTGCAGGCGCCGCGCGATGCTCACCGCGCCGCGCAGAGTCACGTCGAGCTCGGGCAACTCCTTGCTCGCAAACTCACTGGCCGAGTACACCGAGGCGCCGGCTTCGCTGACCACGACCTTGTCGATGTGGCTGCGGGGCGCAAGTTGCTGGAGGCGTTTGATCAGCTCGGCGGCGAGCTTGTCGGTCTCGCGACTCGCGGTGCCATTGCCGATCGCGATCAGGTTGACGCCGTGGCTTGCGCACAGCTTGCCCAGCGTGTGCAGCGCGCCTTCCCAGTCGCGCCGCGGCTCGAGTGGGTACACGGTGCTGGTGTCCAGCACCTTGCCGGTGGCGTCGACGACCGCGACCTTGCAGCCTGTGCGGATGCCCGGGTCGAGCCCGAGCACGACTCTCGGGCCCGCCGGTGCGGCGAGTAGCAGGTCGCGCAGATTCTCGGCAAAGACCTTGATGGCGACCTTTTCCGCATCGTCGCGCAAGCGCGCGAACAGATCGCGCTCCAGGCTCAGGCTGAGCTTGACCTTCCAGGCCCAGGCCACACACTTGCGGATCAGGTCGTCGCCCGCCCGACCGGCGTGGCTCCACCCCAGATGCGCAGCAATGCGGCCTTCGGCGCGCGCGGCCGACGCCTTCGCATCCTGCGTTGCATCGCCCTGCACCAGCCTGGCATCCAGCCATTCCTGCGCACGGCCGCGAAACACCGCCAGCGCGCTGTGCGAGGGCACGTTGCGAATCGGCTCGGCGTACTCGAAGTAATCGCGAAACTTGGCAGCCTCGGGTTGCTCGCCCGATTTGCCGTCGAGCAGACGGCTGCAAAAGAACCCGTCGCTCCAGAGCCATTCGCGCAACGTGCGCACCAGCGCGGCGTCCTCGGCCCAACGTTCGGACAGGATGTCGCGCACGCCATCGAGCACCATGTGCGTGTCGGCAAAGCCGGCCTCGGCATTGATGAAGGCGCCGGCTTCGATCAATGGGGCCAGCGATGGATCGGCATACAGACGATCGGCCAGCGGCTCGATGCCGGCCTCGCGCGCGATCAGGGCCTTGGTGCGCCGCTTCGGCTTGAACGGCAGGTACAGGTCTTCGAGCTCCTGCTTGCTCGGCGCCGCATCGATCGCGGCGCGCAGCTCGGGCCCAAGCCTGCCCTGCTCTTCGATGCTGCGCAGCACGGCCTCGCGGCGTGCTTCGAGCTCGCGCAGATAAGCCAGCCGCGCCTCGAGCTCACGCAGCTGCGTATCGTCGAGATCGTCGGTCGCCTCCTTGCGGTAGCGTGCGATGAAGGGAACTGTGGCGCCACCATCGAGCAAGTCGACAGCGGCCTTCACTTGTGCCGGCCGAACTTTCAGCTCGGCGGCAATCTGCAGAAGAATCTTGTCCAAGAGAGGTGGCCGCGGTCCGGAGCGCGCGGCGAGTGGCGAATCGAAGCGGCGCAGTGTGCCACAGCCCTGCACCCGCCTCGCTCACGTTGCGCAACCCCGAGCCGGCCGGCGCTGCTGTTCCCAGCACTGCGCAGCACCGCCGCGCGGCGTGCTTCGAGCTCAGGAAGGTACGCCTGCCGAACCTCGAGCGCACGCGGTTGCTTGGCAGTCGAGATCGTCGTCGGCCTCCTAGTGGGGCGCCTGGCTCGCGGGAGCGGATGCCGGTGTCGCGCCGCGTCGAGCCGCCGGCACGATCGTGACCTTCTTGCGCAGGATGCCACCGCCCTCAACGCTGCCGCTCGTGCTCGTGCCGGGTGCGCCGTCGATGCGCGCCCGGCACTCCTTTTCGTCCTGGGGCGGCAGACCATCGCAGCGTCCCAGCGCGTTGCGTCGGTAGTCCTCGTCGGAATGGCTCAACTGGCCCCGGCGCGCTGCGTCGGCAGCGGCGCCGGCTTCCTTCAGGCAGGTGGCACGGTCTTCGCCGGACTGGCCGGCCAGACACTTGGCACGCTCGGTCTGGTACAGCGACGGCGTGGCGGCGGTTTTGCCAGCCCCGTCCGCAGGTGCAGCGCTGCTGCTGACAGCGATGCCCAGACCCAGGCCGATCGCAAACAGCATCCTCATGTTTCGCACGATTCGACTTCGGTTGGCGTTGGTCACGAAAAGCTCCTTGAACTGGCCGGTGATCGGCTCAGTCTGGACGGCCGGACGTGCGCGACCTATCGGACAGGCGGATGCATCCACCCGGCCAATGCCGAATCGGCTGTAGGACGAATCCCGCGTGGCGCGCCGCCACGCCGCTCAGCGCGATGCGACATGCGCGAGCGCGCCTTCGGCTGCGACCACGCCGCTGGCAAAGCAGGCGCCGAGCAGGTAGCCACCGGTCGGCGCCTCCCAGTCGAGCATCTCGCCGGCGCAGAACACACCCGGCAGCGCGTGCAATTGGAGTGCCGCGTCGAGCGCCTCGAAGCACACGCCGCCGGCGCTGCTGATCGCCTCGTCCAGCGGCCGCGCGCACGCCAGCAGCAGTGGCAACGCCTTGATCGCTGCGGCCAGGCGCGCCGCGTCCGCGAAGGTCTCGCGCGGCAGCAGCTCGTGCAACAACGCGGCCTTCACGCCATCGATGCCGAGCCGGCTCTTCAGGTGCGTCGACAGCGAGCGCGAGCCGCGCGGGCGCAGCACCTCGGCCTGCACGAACGCGACGCTGCGGGCCGGCAGCAGGTCCACATGCGCAACCACGTGGCCCGCGCGCTCGATGCCCTCGCGCAGCAGCGCCGACGCAGCGTAGATCAGGCTGCCTTCAACGCCGTACGCACTTGCGACGAACTCGCCTGGTTGATGGAAGCGGCTGGTGCCGTCCGACCCCGGGATGGCCAACGCGACGTTCTTCAGCGCATGGCCTGCAAAGCGCGAGCGGAAGTGCTCGGTCCAGCCGGCGAGGAACGTCCCGTCGGGTGCCACACGCGCCACCTCGAAGCCGCAGTTCGAGGGCCGCAGCGGTGCAGTTGCCACGCCACGGCGCTGCAGCAAGGCCTGCCAGGCGCCGTCCGAACCCAGCCGCGACCAGCTGCCGCCGCCCAGCGCGAGCACCACCGCATCGGCATGCACCGTGAGCTCGCCCTGCGGCGTCGCGAAGCGCAGGGCCGGCGACGCGGCTCCAGTGCCAGTGCCAGGGGCACCAGCACCAGCACCAG
>JBDSBD010000462.1:0-3688 GCA_039921765.1 Burkholderiaceae bacterium | reverse complement strand
CCTGTCGGGGCCCTGCGAGGCCCCGAGTCTTGTTTGCGGCCCGATGCATGCTTTTGCCGCACCGGGGCGCGCACTGGCCGCCCGCGGCTTGAACTTCAATGCGCCGGCCTTGAGGCGGCACTTGGCGCGTGCGGGCCCCGGCGCGCGCCTCCGCCTTGAAAGGCCGGTGCGCAGGGCCAGATTGACCTTGCTCCGTCGGGGGGCGCGTACACCGCGCGGCCTCGACGCGCGTTGTATCCCCAGAATGCTGCATCGGCCATGCATGGCCCCCACCTGAGCGAGGAGAAACCATGCCTCTCGACAGACGCCGCTTCGTCGCCCTGATCGCCGCGAGCACCGCCACCGCGCTGGCAGGTTGCGGTGGCGGCGGCTACGCCGTCACCAGTTTCGTCTGGGTGCTCAACCTGAATCCCGAGTTTTCATCCACGGATGTGAGCGTCGGGCCCGTCACGGTGGCGCTGGGCCTGCCGTTCGAGGGCCTGACCGCGCGCTCGGAGTTCGAGGGCGGCTTGTATGACGTGACACTGCGCGACCGGGGCGGAGGCGGCACCCTGGTGTTCGACAACGTGCAGATCCACGACAGCACGCTCACGCTGCAGGTGTTCTATCGACACGGGCTTTCGGCGCGCCTGGCTTCATCGCCGTTCGGCATCTACAACTACTTCGACTCGTCGGTGCCACTGGACGTGGATCTGTTCGACGATCGCGGCGTCGCACAACGCGAAATACTGGATTTCGAAGGCAGTGCAGACCAGGTCTCGCGCAGCCCCAGCTGCACACTGCATATCTACGCCGCCGGCAGCAACCTACGGGTCTACGACTCGGGCCCGCGGCAACGCACCGACGCGATCCTGATGTTCCCGCGCTTTCCGGCCGCGTCACCGTACTCCGGCGAGGTCGCCGTGGTCGGCCTGAATTACGGGCCCGACCGTGTCAGCGCGGTGGTCTGGAACAACCTCCTCGGTTGACCTCCTCAGGCCCCGAACGTCGCCTCGGCCAAGGCATGCAGAGACGGCTGAGGACGAACCGCCGGCTCTGCGCGCCGCATCGGTGCCGCGCTGCGGCGACTCAGCCGTCGAGCTGCTTCTGGAACACCAGCCCGGCGTGCTCGCGCAGCGCGTGGAACCTGATCTTCGGCCAGTTGCTCTCGATTGCGCGCAGCTCGGGCGCGTACTCCACCAGCACGGTCGGTGCGTTCACCGCGTCGAAGGCGACGCGGTGCGAGTTTGCGTCGATGAAGCGCTTGAGCTCGCGCTCGCCGCCATCGGCCTCGTCGCAGGTGATCCAGCGCGCCACCTGAAAGCGGCTCGGCGCGATGCGCGCCTTCACGCCGTACTCGTGTTCGAGCCGGTGGGCCACCACCTCGAACTGGAGCTGCCCGACCGCACCGAGCAGCAGCAGCGATGCAGCCACCGGCCGGAACACCTGGATGGCGCCCTCCTCGCCGAGCTGCTGCAAGCCGGCCTTGAGCTGCTTGGTACGCAGCGGGTCGGCGACCTCGACCGAACGGAACATCTCCGGCGCGAAGAACGGCAGCCCGGTGAACTGCAGGACCTCGCCCTCGGTCAAGGTGTCGCCGAGTTGCAGCACGCCGTGGTTCGGGATGCCGATGATGTCGCCGGCATAGGCCTCGTCGAGGAGCTCGCGGCGCTGGCTCAGGAACGACACGACGGTGTTCGGCCGCATCTCCTTGCCCGAGCGCGCCACCTTGATGCGCATGCCGCGCTCGAAATGGCCCGAGACCACACGCACGAAGGCGATCCGGTCGCGGTGCGCCGGGTCCATGTTGGCCTGGATCTTGAAGACGACCCCGGTGAGCTTGGGCTCGTCGGGCTGCACGACGCGCTGGATCGCCGCGCGCGGGCCCGGAGCCGGCGCCAGATCGACGAGCGCGTCGAGCACCTCGCGCACACCGAAGTTGTTGACGGCCGAGCCGAAGAACATCGGCGTCTGGCGGCCGGTCAGGAACTCGTCGCGATCGAACGGCGGCGCGGCGTCGGTGAGCAGCTCGATCTCGCCCTCGGCTTGGGCGTACTGCGTGCCGAAGCGTTTGGCGTAGGCGGGGTTGTGCAGGCCGCTCAGGATCTCGTCGTCGTTGTGATTGCGCGCCTCGCCGGCGCGGAAAACGCGCATCTGCTGCTCGCGCAGGTCCATCACGCCGTGGAAGGACCGGCCCATGCCGACCGGCCAGGTGAATGGCACCACCTCCATGCCGAGCTCGCGCTCGATCTCGTCCATCAGCACCAGCGGGTCCTGCACCTCGCGGTCCATCTTGTTGACGAAGGTCAGGATCGGCGTGTTGCGCGCCCGGCAGACCTGCAGCAGGCGGCGCGTCTGCGGCTCGACGCCGTTGGCCGCGTCGATCACCATCAGTGCGGCGTCGACGGCGGTGAGCACGCGGTAGGTGTCTTCGGAGAAATCCTGGTGGCCCGGGGTGTCGAGCAGGTTGATGACGCAGTCGCGGTACTCCATCTGCATCACCGACGACGCCACCGAGATGCCGCGCTGCTTCTCGATCTCCATCCAGTCCGACGTGGCGTGCCGGCTCGCCTTGCGCGCCTTCACCGAGCCGGCGATCTGGATCGCGCCCGAGAACAGCAGCAGCTTCTCGGTCAATGTGGTCTTGCCGGCGTCGGGGTGGGAAATGATGGCGAAGGTGCGGCGACGTCGCACTTCCTTGCCAAATGGCGAGGCGTCGGACATGGTGTTGCGGCCGCAGGACGCGGGCCGCGTCGTGGAAACCCTCGATTATCGTTGGCCGCCCGGCACTTTCAGGCGGGGTTGCGCCTGAGCAGCAGATCGGCGATCACCGGACGATGCTCGGACGCGCGTGCACCGCCGGCAAAGCAGTCCAGCACGCCGATCTCGGGGCTGACGAGGATGTGGTCGATGCGCAGGAACGAGAACCCGGGTCTCAGCGCGTGGCCATAGGTGTAGCCGTAGCCCAGGCCCGCGGTGGCGAAGGCGTCGCGCAGCCCGCTGCGCAGCAGCGCGCGGATGACTGGCGACGTCTCGGGCGCGTTGAGGTCGCCGGCCACGACCAGCGGGCGCCGCCGCGAAGAAGCGTCGCTCGCGAGCTTGTGCGCCTGCGCCAGCCGATCGTTGAAGTTTCGTTGCCAGTCCCCCACGCCCTGCGCGCGCTCGTAGCGGGCGGCATTGAGCCCGTCGCGCGGCGAAAGGAAGTGCGCCGTGAACAGGTCGAACTCCACACCGTTTGCCACGACCGTGCAGCGCACATAGGCATGACCCTGGGCCCCGAAAGAGATGTCACCGAGTCGGCAGTCGTGAAGCGGATGGCGGCTGACGACGATGTATTCGCCGCCGGTGTAGACCTCGCGTCCGGTGAAGATCGATCCGGCGACCTTCGGGTCACCGCGCCACAGTTCACTGAGTCGACCGGCGTCCTGCATCACCAGGATGTCGGGATCGTGCAAGGCGACTTCGCGGGCGATCAACCTGAACGAGCCGATTTGCTCGTCAGCGAGGTACGACTTGATGTTGTAGGTCATGACCCGGATGCGCTCCGAGGGCCCCCGAACCTGCTGCTTCGCGCCAGGCCCTGCCATCGGGTCAGGGCGCTGCGGCGCGAGGCTTCCTTGAAAGCCCGCGGCGCCGCGCCCCAGAGCCAGACCCATGATGACGGTGACGACGAGCACCAGCGCGAGCATCGCCGCGAGCCGCGAGACCC
>JBDSBD010000461.1:0-10968 GCA_039921765.1 Burkholderiaceae bacterium | reverse complement strand
CGGAGCAGGCCGAGTTCGGCGAGCTGTGGCAGGAGCGCGTGCGCAGCCTGCTGCTCGACCACGCGTTCGATGACGCGGTGTTCGAGCTGGCCGCCGCCTGAGATTGCCATCATGAAGTTGCCGAGAGACTGTGCATGACTGCCCAAGCCCAAGCTGCCCCTCTGGTCGAGGCGCTCGAGCGCCCTTACCAGCACGGATTCGTCACTGAAGTCGATTCCGATTCCTTGCCTCCGGGCCTGGATGAAGACACGGTGCGTGCGATCTCCAAACGCAAGCGCGAGCCGAGCTTCCTGCTCGAGCGGCGCCTGAAGGCCTTCGCGCACTGGCAGACGATGCCCCAGCCTTCGTGGGCCCAGTTGCGCATAGCGCCGGTCGACTTTCAAGGCGTGAGCTACTACTCGGCGCCCAAATCGATGCAGGACGGACCGAAGAGCCTGGCCGATGTCGACCCCAAGCTGCTCGAGACCTACGAAAAGCTCGGCGTGTCGTTGCATGAGCGGGCGCGGCTGGCGGGTGTGGCCGTCGATGCGGTGTTCGACTCGGTCTCGGTGGGCACGACGTTTCGCGCGCAACTGGCCAAGGTCGGGGTGATCTTCTGTTCGTTCTCGCACGCGGTCGAGCATCACCCGGAGCTGATCGAGCGTTACCTCGGCTCGGTCGTGCCGATCAGCGACAACTTCTATGCGGCGCTGAACTCGGCGGTGTTTTCCGACGGCTCGTTTGTCTACATCCCGGAAGGTGTGCGCTGCCCGATGGAGCTGTCGTCGTACTTTCGCATCAACGCGGCCAACACCGGGCCGTTCGAGCGCACGCTGATCATTGCCGAGGCCGGCAGCCACGTGAGTTACCTGGAAGGCTGCACCGCGCCGCAACGCGACGAGAACCAGCTGCACGCCGCCGTGGTGGAGCTGGTGGCGCACGACGACGCCCACATCAAGTATTCGACCGTGCAGAACTGGTACCCCGGTGACGAAAACGGCCTGGGCGGCATCTACAACTTCGTCACCAAGCGCGGCCTGTGCGCCGGCAAGCGCTCGCACATCACCTGGACGCAGATCGAGACCGGCGCGGCCATCACCTGGAAGTACCCGAGCGTGGTGCTGCGCGGCGACGACTCGAGTGGCGAGTTCTATTCGATCGCGGTTTCCAACCACTTCCAGCAGGCCGACACCGGCACCAAGATGTTGCACCTCGGGCGCAACACCAAGAGCCGCATCGTCTCCAAAGGCATCAGCGCCGGCAACGCCCACAACAGCTATCGCGGGCTGGTGCGCGTGGCGCCCACCGCAGCGGGCGCGCACAACCACACGCAGTGCGACTCGCTGCTGATCGGCCCGCATTGCGGCGCGCACACTTTTCCCTACATCGAAGCGGCGCGCGACGACGCGGTGGTCGAGCATGAGGCAACCACCACCCGCATCTCCGAGGAGCGGCTCTTCTACTGCCAGCAGCGCGGCATCGATCCGCAGGAAGCCACCGCGCTGATCGTCGGCGGCTTTTGCCAGGCGGTGCTCGAGGAGCTGCCGATGGAGTTCGCGCTCGAGGCCAAGGCCTTGCTCGCGGTATCGCTCGAAGGGGCCGTGGGATGACCCTGCACCGCGCCGCCGTTCACACCGTCTTCCAAAGGACCCGCCATGCAAGCCGCTAAGCCACTCCTCGAGGTCCGCGACCTGCGCGTTGACGTGGGTGAGAAGACTGTTCTGAAATCGGTTTCTCTTGCCGTTCCTGCCGGCTCACTGGTGGTGCTGATGGGCGCCAACGGCAGTGGCAAGAGCACACTCGGCCTGACCCTGGCGGGCCACCCGCGCTACCACGTCATGGCTGGGCAGGTCCGCTTCGACGGCCAGGATCTGCTTGTGCTGACGCCCGAGGCGCGCGCGCGCGCCGGGCTGTTCGTGTCGTTCCAGGCACCGCCCGAGATTCCGGGCGTGAAAAATGGCCTGTTCATTCGCACCGCGCTCAACGCGGTGCGCGAAGCGCGCGGCGAGGAGGCACTCGACGCGTTCGACTTCCTCGGTGGCGCACGCACTGCTGCGGCGCAACTCGGCCTGCCCGACGCGATGCTGAATCGACCGGTGAACGACGGCTTCTCGGGTGGCGAGCGCAAGCGCAACGAGCTGCTCCAGCTCGCGATGCTGCAGCCGCGCCTGGCCGTGCTCGACGAGATCGACTCGGGGCTCGACGTCGACGGCGTGCGCAGCGTGGTCGAGCTGGTGCAGGGCCTGCGCGCGAAGGGCACGTCGTTCATCGTGGTGTCGCACTATCTGCAGCTGATCGAATCGATGGAGCCCGACGCGGTGCTCTGGCTCGACCAGGGCGGCATTGCCGAGTCGGGTGACCTTGCGCTGGCGCGCGACATCGCGCGCACCGGCTTCGTGCGCGACGCCAGCCTGGTGGAAGGCTGAGCCCATGAACATCGCACGCGCCGAAGCGCTCGCTGCCCGCGATCACCTGGCGATCACTGGCTGGATTCCGAGGCGCTCGGAGGCCTTTCGCCACCTGCCGCCGCCGGGCCTCGAGGTGTGGCTCGGCAAGGCGCTCGCCGGCGACGAGCCTGCCGCGGCGGCCGCGTTGGCGGCCAGCGCGCCGCTTCCGAGCACGCCGCTGGCCACGACCGGCTGGACCTTGCACCCCCTCGGTGGTGCGGTGCACGAGGGTCGCGTCGATGCGCGCTGGCTCGATGCCAGTGAGCCCGGCCAGCGCGCCGAGTTGTTCGCCGGGCTGACGCTGCCGGCCGACAACGATGCCGGACGCTTCGGGTGGGCGCACCGCGCCACCTGCCGCGCCGGCCTGCGCCTGCGCATCGGTGGTGCGCCCGGTTTGCCGAACGCGCCCGCCGAGACGGTGTACCTGATGCTGCGCCACCAGCCGCAAGGGGAGGTCGAAGCGCCGTTGCTGGTGATCGACGTACAGGCTGGCGTGCGCTGCGTCCTGCTGGAAATGCATGAAGAACGCGCTGCAAACGCGGCCGCAGGTGTCGTGCAGAACCTCGACGTGCGCGTCACGCTGGCGAGCCGGGCCACGCTGCAGCATGTGCGTGTGGTCACGCCGGGTGCCGACGACCGCGTCGCCCACCTCGTCCAGGCCCGCCTCGGGACCGAGGCGCACTACGACCAGGCCTTGATCGCGTCGGGCAGCGCCTACCACCTGCAGCGCACCGAGATCGAGCTGCATGCCGCGCAGGCTTCGACGCGGATGGCCGGTGCCTTGTTCGCCGCGAGTTCGAGCCTGGAGCAGCAGGTCCACGTGTCGCACGCCGGCGCGGCAACCGTCAGCGAGGTCGAGGCCCTGGCGCTGGCGAGCGGCAACGCACGCGCGGTGGTGAACGCCTACACCCGCATCGCCCCAGGGTCGGACGGCGCCGATGTGCGCCAGCGCCTGAGCGCGATCCCGACCGGCGGTTCGGCCGGCGGCCAGCCCAAGCTGGTGCTGCGCCCGCACCTCGAGATACACCACGATCAGGTGCAGGCGGTGCACGGCGCGACCTGGGGTGCGCTTCCCGAGGATGCGCTGTTCTATGCACGTCAGCGCGGGCTCGATGAGCGCAGCGCCCGCACCCTGATCGTCGCCGGCATGCTCACCGCCTTGCTCGAGCGCTGCATCGCTGACCCGGAGGTGATGCAGGCGCTGGAGATGAAGACCTTGCTCGACGGAGCGGTGCACCAGCACCTCAGAGCGTCGACGGAGACCTCGCATGCATGAAGCCCCGGTTCTTGAAGGTTCGCCGAGCCGATCCAGGGCGGCGGCGCCGGGCGGGGAGCTGTCTGCCACGACCTTGCGCGCGCAGTTCCCGGTGCTGGCGCAGCAGATCCACGGCGTGGCGCTGACCTACCTCGACAACGCCGCCACGACCCAGGTGCCGCTGGCGGTGCTGGCCGCGATGAGCGGCTTCGAGCAGCACGACCGCGCCAACATCCACCGCGGTGTTCACGCGCTGAGCCAGCGTGCCACCGACGCGTTCGACCGCGCCCGCGCCGACGTGAAGCGCTTCGTGGGTGCCGGCAGTGCGCACGAACTGGTTTTCACCTCGGGCACCACAGACGCGCTGAACACGGTTGCCAACGGGCTGTCCGTGGCTGGCGTGGCGCCGAGTGTGATTCAGCCGGGGGACGAGGTCATCGTCAGTGCGTTCGAACACCACGCCAACCTGGTGCCGTGGCAGCAGGCGGCGCGCCGGTGTGGCGCGACGCTTCGCATCCTGCACCCCGACGCGCGCGGTCGGTTGCGCGTGGAAGACCTGGCGCCGATGTTGAGCGCACGCACCCGTGTGTTCGCGCTGACGGCATGTACCAATGCGACCGGTTACCGCCCGCCGTTCGAAGCGCTGCTCGCGCTGGCCGAGGACGCCGGCGCGCTGACCGTGCTCGACGCCGCGCAGGCGGTGGGCCACGGCACGCTCGACGTCTCCACGTTGGCTGTTGATTTCATGGCGTTTTCGGCACACAAGATGTACGGACCGATGGGCATGGGTGCCCTGGTGGGGCGACGTGCCGCGCTCGAGCGCCTGGTGCCGCTGCGATTCGGCGGTGACATGGTGCAATGGGTCACCGAGACCGACGCGGAGTTTGCCGACGTCCCGGCGCGCCTGGAGGGCGGTACGCAGAACGTCGCCGGCACGGTCGGGATGGCCGCGGCTGCAGCCTTCATCGAGCAGGTCGGGCGCGAGGTGATCGATCAGAGGGTGATCGCATTGCGCGCCCAGGCCGCGGAGGGCTTGGCGCGCATCGACGGCATCACGGTGCTGGCGGGCGAGCCGCAGCCCTCGGCGATCGTCTCGTTCGTGGCCGAGGGCGTGCATCCGCACGACATCGGAACCCTGCTCGACGAGCAGGGCATCGCGGTGCGCACCGGTCACCACTGCGCCCAGCCGTTGATCGATCACTTCGGGCTGGGCCCGACCACGCGTGCGTCGTTCGGCCTGTACAACACGCCCGACGAGGTCGAGCGACTGCTCGCCGGCGTGTCGCGCGCATTGAAGGTGTTGCGATGAGGCGCCGGATTCAGCTCGCCTCGCGTGTCCATGGGCTGAGCCGCCGCGGCGCGCCCGAGGAGCGTCGATGAGCGAGCCGGATGCGATGGACGCCGCGAGCGATCTGTACCGTGAAGTGGTCATGGAGCACAAGCGCGCGCCGCGCAATTTCGGCGCGCTGGCCGAGCCGACCCATCGTGCGCGCGGGCGCAACCCGCAGTGCGGCGACGACATCGAGGTCGAGTTGCACCTCGAGGCCGACAAGATTCGCGACATCCGCTTCCACGGCCAGGGTTGTGCCATCTGCATCGCGTCGGCCTCCATGATGACGGAGGCTGTGCGAGGCGCCAGCGTGGCGGATGCGATGCAGCGCCAGCAGCATTTCCGGGCCGTCATGACCGGCACCGACGAGCCGCGCGAAGCCTACCTGGGAAAGCTCGTCAGTCTGGCGGGCGTGCGCCGCTACCCGAGCCGCATCAAGTGCGCGCTGTTGGGCTGGCATGCGCTGGCGCACGCGCTCGCCGATGACGCTGGCGTGGCGGCTCGTTCGACCGATGTTGCCGATTCTTCTGCGCATGACGCCGGCGCTGCGCCTGACGGCGCCGAGGAGCTGCAATGAGCCGTCGCCGCGAACCGGTGGTGGTCAGGCGCCCCGTCATCGTCGAGCTGATTCCCGATGGCACGCGCGTCGAACTGCCGGCCGACACGCCGGCGCAGATCACGCAGGCGCTTGGCTCGTCGTTCACGCTGTACGTCGAAGGCCGGTTGATGCGCCTGCAAGGGGTCGACGCCGATGCGATCGGCAAGGAGATCCCGAAGGCGCCCGAGTTGCCCGCCGATGCCGGCCTGGACGGGGTGCGCGGCCTGGTGTGGGAGACGTTGAAGACCTGCTACGACCCCGAGATCCCGGTCGACATCGTCGAACTCGGGCTCGTTTATGTCTGCGACGTGTTGCCGATCGATGCCGAGCGCGTGCGCGTGTCGATCAAGATGACGGTCACCGCGCCGGGCTGCGGCATGGGCGAGAGCATCGCGCAGGAGGTCTGTGACAAGGTGCAGGCGCTGCCACGCGTCGACGAGGTCGATGTCGAGCTGGTGTTCGATCCGCCCTGGGACCGCTCGATGATGTCCGAGGCTGCCGAGCTGAGCCTCGGGCTGTGACTCGGGTGTGGCCCGCGAGGCTGCTGTGCCGCCCGTTTTCAATCCATGAACCCCAACCAAGAAGGCTTTGAATGAGTGTGAATGTCCTGTTGCTGGAAGATGTGCATGCCAGCGCCACGCCGATCCTGCAGGCGCTCCCCGGTGTCGAGATCGTCCGCCTCAAGTACGCGCCGGATGCTGCCGAATTGAAGTCCTTGTTGGCGGGCACGCATGTGCTGGGGCTGCGCTCGCGCACCCAACTCACGGCGCAGGTGCTGGGCGGAGCGCCGCAGCTGCGCGCGGTCGGCGTCTACGGCACCGGCACCAACAACATCGACCTGAAATTCGCGGCCGAGCACGGCGTCGCGGTGTTCAACGGCCCGTTCTCGAACACCCGCTCGGTGGCCGAGCTCGTGATCGGCCATGCCATCCACCTGCTGCGTCGGGTGCCCGAGCGCCACGCGGCAGCACGCCGCGGCGAGTGGCTCAAGGACGCGCGCGGTTCGAACGAGATTCGCGGCAAGACGCTTGGCATCGTCGGCTACGGCAAGATCGGCACGCAAACCGGGCTGCTCGCCGAATCGATCGGCATGCGGGTGATCTATTTCGACATCGAGGCGCGCCTCCCGCTGGGCAATGCCCGGCCCGCCGCAACGCTCGACGCCTTGCTGCAAGAGGCCGACGTGGTGACGCTGCACGTGCCGCAGACCGAGCGCACGCGACGCATGATCGACGCGCCACGCCTGGCCGAGATGAAGGAGGGCGCCGTCTTCATCAACCTGGCGCGCGGCCACGCGGTCGACATCGACGCGTTGTACGCGGTGCTGGTCTCGGGGCGGCTGCGCGGTGCGGCGGTCGACGTCTTTCCGGCCGAGCCGGCGTCGGCTTCGGCCGCGTTCGAGTCGCCGCTGCGCACGCTCGACAACGTCATCCTGACGCCGCACGTTGGCGGCTCGACCGTCGAGGCGCAGCGCAACCTCGGCGTCGAAGTGTCGGAAAAGCTGCGCGACTACCTGATGCTGGGCGAAGTGCGCGGCAGCGTGAACCTGCCCGAGCTGGCGGCGGGGCCGCTGCGCTCGCCGTCGCGCCTCGTGCACATCCACCGCGACCAACCCGGTGTCATGTCGCAGCTCAATGGTGTGCTCGCTGACGCCGGCCTGAACGTCTCGCAGCTGCACCTGGGAACGCAGGGCGGCATTGGCGTGGCGGTGATCGACCTGGGCGCAGCGCCGGATCGCGCCACGCTTGACGCGGTGACCCGCGTGGACGGCACCCTGCGCGACTTTACGGTGCTGGGCACGCCCGCCTGAGCGGGTCGCGAGCGATTCCGCCCGTCACGCCGCAACAAGCACCCGATGCGCCTGTCCGACTACACCGACTACAGACTGCGGGTGCTGATGTATTGCGCCACGCACATGGAGCGGCGCGTCACGATTGCCGAGCTGGCCGAGCACTACCAGGTGTCGAAGAACCACCTGATGAAGGTCGTCAACGACCTCGCGCGCCAGGGGTTGATCGAAACCACGCGCGGGCGCAACGGCGGCCTGCGCCTGCTCAAGCCCGCAGCCAACGTCCGCGTCGGCGACGTGGTGCGTGCGGCTGAAACCGACCTGCGCATGGTCGAGTGCTTCGACGCTGCAACCAACTCCTGTCTCCTCACACCGACTTGCCAGCTGAAGAACGTCTTCAAGAGCGCGTTGCAGGCTTACCTCGACGTGCTCGACGGCGTGACGCTGGCCGACATCGCCGGGCCGATCCAGCCGGCCGGCAAGCCGCGCGCGATGCCGATCCGCCCGACTCGCCTTTCGATCCACTCGACACGCTAGGCGGATGAGAATCCGGAGGCGGTTCGGGCGCCCCGGCCTGAGCGCTGCTCGATACGCTGCGGCGACCTCGTCGGCCACGGTGCGCGCGGCGTTGGCGCGATGGGTGCGTCGCTGCGAATCGGTACGGTGAAGAGGGATCTCAGCGCATGGCGCCGCAAGACGTTGCGATCCCGATCGCGATCGGGGCACGGCGCTGGCGGATGAATCGGTCAAGCTCAAGGCCGGACCGTGAGGCTCGCGCGTCGAGCGCGCGAACCCCGTGAGCCCAGGCCCGCGTCAACCCTGCTCGAGGGTCGCGACCACGCTGATTTTTGCGCCGGCGAACAGACGCGAGATCGGACACAGTGCCGCAGCCTCGTCGACCACCTTCTGGAAGCGGGCCGCATCCACGCCAGGCACGCGCGCCGTGATGCGCAGGGCCGATGAGATCACCGTGGGCAGGCCCCCGACCTCGTCGAGCGTGACGGCCGCCTCGACTGTCAGCTTCTCGGGCGGCGTGTGGTTCTCGCCGAGTCGCAAGGACAGGGCCATCGAGAAGCACGACGAGTGCGCGGCCGCAGCCAGCTCCTCGGGGCTGGTCTTGCCATCGGGTTGCTCGGTACGCGCGGCCCAGGTGACAGGCAACTTGCCAAGGGCACCGCTGCCCGAGGTGACGTTGCCAGAACCACTGGCAAGCGAGCCCTGCCACGTGGTCGATGCGGTTCTTTCTGCGATGGACATCCTGCTTCCTCATTGATGCTTGGGGGTGATGTTTGAAAGTAGTCTGTTTGGCGGCAAAAGGCCAGCGTAGCCGCCGGTCGAGTAGGGCCACTCGGTGGCATCGCTCTGCCGCGCAGGTTCGATGCGTGGTGGTGCGCGCGGCGATAACCGGCGCGAATGTCTCCCCAACCTGGCCGATCCACCCGGTTCGATCGGGTGCGTGTGCGACGGCCAGGCCGATGGTTCGCATCGGGCGGCTTTCGGTCGTGCGCTGCCGCCGGTCAGAATCTGTGCATCAGCGATGTCCGCGAGCCCGTGGAAGGCACATCGCCGATGCACCGAAATTCCGCTGAAAGCGCACCGATGTCATCCGAAACCATCGCCGAGTTCATCATCGTGGGCGGCGGTATTGCTGGCGCATCGATCGGCTACCGGCTCGCGCCGCATGGCCGTGTCGTGCTGCTCGAGCGTGAAGACCAGCCGGGCTATCACTCGACCGGGCGCTCTGCGGCCCTGTTCATGGAGAGCTACGGCACACCCCAGGTGCGCGCCCTGACGATGGCCAGCCGCGCCTTCCTCGCACAGCCGCCTGAAGGCTTCAACGAACATCCGATCCTGACCCCGCGCGGCGCGCTGATGGTGGCTCGCCCTGGTGACGAGGCTCGGCTGGACGCGAGCTGGGGCATCCTGCGCTCGGTGAGCGAGCGCGGGCAGCGTCTGAGCGCGGCGCAGGCGTGTGCGCTCGTGCCCGTGCTGCGTCCCGAGAGCGTGCTTGGAGCCGTGCATGAGCCCGACGCTTCCGACATCGACGTGCACACGCTGCACCAGGGCTATCTGCGCGGACTGCGCCAGTGCGGCGCGCGCGTCGTGTGCCGTGCCGAAGTGACCTCGATCACGCGCGCGAACGATGTCTGGACGGTCGGGGCGGGCGATCTGGAATACCGTGCGCCCATCGTCGTCAACGCGGCCGGTGCATGGTGCGACAGGGTGGCCAGCCTCGCCGGCGTGGCCCCGATCGGACTTGTGCCCAAGCGTCGCTCGGCCTTCATCTTCGCGCCGCCGCAGGAAATCGACACGGCACGCTGGCCGATGTTCATCGGCATCGACGAGAGTTGGTACGTCAAGCCCGACGCCGGCATGCTGCTCGGTTCGCCGGCGAACGCCGATCCAGTCGAGCCGCAGGATGTGCAGCCCGAGGAGCTCGACATTGCCCTGGCGGCCGATCGCATCGAGGCGATGACGACCTTGCAGATCCGGCGCCCTTTGCGTCGCTGGGCCGGGCTGCGCTCCTTCGTCGCCGACGGTGACCTGGTCGGCGGATTCGACACCCAGGTGCCGGGCTTCTTCTGGGTCGCGGCGCAAGGCGGCTATGGCATCCAGACTTCGGCCGCGATGGGCGAGGCCTGCGCCGCGCTCGTGCGCGGCATGGCACTGCCCGAGCGGATCAAGGAGTTCGGTGTGACCGAGGCGATGTTGTCGCCGCGCCGGTTGGTGCGAGCTGATTGAGGTGAAGCGTACCGCGCGCAACGTTGCACCGGGGCAGCGTTGCAGCCCGCGCAGTTCGATCCCGTCAGAGGCTGCAGTGCATCCGACTGGGAGACGCTGTGCACACCCCCCGATTCGGGGGGGTGCCCCCATGCGTTGGATGGTGTTCGAGCGCCGTGGGGATCATCATGCGTCCCTCGTGGGCTGGCGCTGGCGCCGGCCGGGGGAACGAAATGCAATTCGACGAACGTTTGGTGGGGGACTACCGGATCTTTACCGGGGCGCTCGAATCACCCATTGGCGACGGCTATACCGCCGCCATCGTGGTGCATGTGCATGGCAACTCCGACGCCGCGCCGCGCGAGATCTTTCGGGACGAAGGCCTGGCCTGCGGGCATCGCTGGGAAACTGCCGACGCGGCGCTGGCCTATGCGCTGACCAAGGCCCAGCAGATGGTGCACAACCACGCGTCGGTCAGCACCTGCTGAGGCGTCATTCACGTCCGTGTGGCATCGGTGGCGCGCTCGACCCACCACCCGTTCGGTGGCGCCAGTTCAGGCGGCGAGGGCGGCAGACGCAGCGGCCAGACACTTGTTGCATCGGCCCAGGCCTGGCAGACGCGGGTCGGGCTTGCCGTCGCCGGTCTTGAAATTGGCCTGACAACGGCGGCAGACATACATCTTCGAGCTAGACATCATCGGCTTGACCCCGGGCTCGGAGCTGGGCCGTGCAGCCACGTACTCGGCCTGGGTCTGGCGCAGCTTCTGCGCGGTTTCTGAAACGGCGGCGGTGGAAGGGCGACGGGTGGCCATGGCGGTCCCTGATTGGAGTGCAGATGGGCCGCATACA
>JBDSBD010000460.1:0-6814 GCA_039921765.1 Burkholderiaceae bacterium | reverse complement strand
CCGATCCGCTCGGTGCAGGGCGACGTGATCGGCTTCGGTGGCCGTGTGCTGGACCGCGGTGAGCCAAAGTATCTGAACTCGCCCGAGACACCGGTGTTCAGCAAAGGCCACGAGTTGTACGGACTGTTCGAAGCGCGCACCGCGCTGCGCCAGCGAGGCCATGCGCTGGTGGTCGAAGGCTACATGGACGTGGTGGCGCTCGCCCAATCGGGCTTTGGCAACGCCGTGGCCACGCTCGGCACCGCCTGCACTGCCGAACATGTGCAAAAGCTCTTTCGCTTCACCGACTCGGTGGTGTTCAGTTTCGACGGTGACTCCGCCGGGCAGCGCGCCGCCGGACGCGCACTCGAAGCGAGCCTGCCGCACGCCAGCGACACACGCACCGTCCGGTTCCTGTTTCTGCCACCCGAACACGATCCCGACTCGTATGTGCGTGCCCTCGGAGCCGAAGCGTTCGAGGCCTGCATCAAGCAGGCCGTGCCGCTGTCGCGCCAGTTGATCACCGTGGCTGCCGAAGGCTGCGATCTGGCGGCGGCCGAAGGCCGGGCTCGACTGCTGGCGCAGGCTAGAGCGCTGGTGGCGCAGCTGCCCAATGGCGTGCTGCGCGGCCAGATCATCGATGCGCTCGCTGAAGCCGCGCGCGTGCCGGCCGCGGAGTTGCGAGTCGAGTGGTCGCAGGTCCGCCCTGCCCACACGCAACCCGCTCCACGCGGCTCCTCGCCCGGCGCCGCATCGAGCGGCAGCGCGTACGGAGCCGCGCGCCGTGCGTCACCGCGGCGCGCACTCACGACCATGGCCAGCTCGCTCGACCGGGCGGTCTGGATGCTGATCCAGCGCGCCGAGTTGTGGGAGCAACTCGGCCCCGAGGCCCACGATCTGCTGACCGAGCAGGCCTCGCCCTACGGCGAGTTCTTCGCGTGGCTGGATCGCCTGATCCAGGATCAGGGCAGCCTGGCGGCGCCGGCTCTGCTCACGGAGATGGCCGCGGCCGACGCCCCCGACGTGTTCCACGCGCTGGCCACCCGGGTGCGGCAGTTTCACGACGTTCCGCTCGGTGATGAAGCGCGCCAGGAGATCGGCGTCATCGTCGATCGCCTGCGCCTGCAACTCATTGCCAGTGAGCTCGAGTTGCTGTCCGAATCGGTCGGCCTGTCCGATGCGGCCAGACTGCGTCAGAAGACGCTCTACCACCGGCAGGCGGAACTCAAGAAGCGCCTGTCCAGCCCCGGTGCCGAGCCGCGATAAACTCGCAGGCATGGCCCGCCCAGCGCTTCTTGCATGACCCAGATCGTCGAACGCACCGTGCTGTTTGCCGATCTGCGCGGCAGCACCTCGATGTACGAGACGCTGGGCAACGCGGCCGCCAGCACGGTCGTGACGAGCAGCGTGGCGCTGCTCGCACATGTCGTCGCGAACAACGAAGGCCGCGTCGTCAAGACCCTGGGCGACGGGCTGATGGCGATGTTTGCGTCGCCCGCCTCGGCGGTGGCTGCGGCCGACGAGATGCACGATTCGCTCGCCCGCATCGGCGCGCCCGGTGATGGCGCCCTGCCGACGAGCGCGCGGCTCGTGCCGCTGAAGCTGCAGGTTGGCCTGGCACGCGGCGAAGTCGTCGAGATGTCGGGGGATGTGTTCGGAGACGCCGTCAATGTCGCGGCGCGATTGCTCGACCATGCCGGCGACAACGAGACCTTGGCGACCGAACCCGTCATCGAAGGTCTCGAGGAGTGGGAGCGTTCGCGCTTTCGCAGCCTGGACCGGATGCAGTTGCGCGGCCGGGTCGAGCCGGTCCACGTGCACCTGCTCGAAGCGGCGCGCCGCTTCGGCGACACCGCGGCCACCGCCTTTGGCGACATGGCGCCCGCCGTGCTCGAGCCCGAAGGGATCCGCCTCGTGTGGCTGGACCTGAGCCGGGTCTACGGCGGCTCGAACCTGCCGGTGGTGCTCGGGCGCAGCCCGCAGGCCACCTACATCATCGACGACAACCGGGTCTCGCGCTCGCACGCCCGCATCGACTGGCATGGCGGCACCTTCCAGCTCACCGATCTCAGCTACAACGGAACCTATGTGCGCTTCGACCACGACCCCGAGATCATCAGCCTGCGTCGCGGTGCCTGCACGCTGCACGGCAGCGGCGTGATCGGGTTGGGCACGCCGCCGTCGGACGCTGCCGGTGCAAGCGTGCGCTTCGAGATCGTCAAGTTCGTCGACACGCTGCGCCAGCCACCGATCGAGTTCGACACCCGGCCCTGACGGCCCGATGCGCTTCGCACCCGAGCCCCGCCCGGCGGCCGAGACCCCCGAGCGCATCGCCGTCCTGCTGTGCAACCTGGGCACGCCCGAGGCGCCGACACCGCAAGCGGTGCGCCGCTACCTTGCCGAATTCCTGAGCGACCGGCGCGTGGTCGAGATCCCGCGCGCACTCTGGTGGCCGATCCTGCATGGTGTGATCCTGCGCACACGGCCGGCCAGATCGGCGCGCAAGTACGCAAGCATCTGGATGGCGGAAGGCTCGCCGCTGAAGGTCTGGACCGAACGCCAGGGCAAGCTGCTCGGTGGCTACCTGGGCGAGCGCGGCCATCGGGTCACGGTGCACTTTGCGATGCGTTACGGGAGCCCGTCGATCGCCTCCGTGCTCGACGTCCTGAAGGCGCAGGGCGCCACGCGCATCCTCATCCTGCCGCTGTACCCGCAGTACTCTGCGACGACGACTGCCAGTGTCAGCGACGCCGTCACGCAGTGGACACAGAACGTCCGCAGCCTGCCCGAATTGCGTTTCGTGAACCGCTATTTCGACGATCCGGGCTATCTCGACGCGCTCGCCAAACGGGTCACCGACCACTGGGCGGCCCACGGTCGGGGCAACAAGCTGGTGCTGAGCTTTCACGGCCTGCCCCGGCGCAACATCACGCTCGGCGACCCGTACCGCGACGAGTGCCTCGCGACCGCGCGATTGCTGGGCCAGCGTCTCGGCCTGCGCCAGGACGAGATGCAGGTCACGTTCCAGAGCCGGCTCGGCCGCGCCGAGTGGCTGCAGCCCTACACCGAGCCGACCGTGGTGGCGCTGGCGCGCCAAGGGTTGAAGCGGGTCGACGTGATCTGCCCGGGTTTCACCTCCGACTGCCTCGAGACGCTGGAGGAGATCAACCAGGAGGTGCGCGAAGCCTTCCTGAGCGCTGGCGGGGAAGCCTTCCACTACATCGAGTGCATGAATGACCAGCACGAGTGGATCGCCGCACTCGCCGACCTGGCGATCAACCATCTGCAAGGCTGGCCGACCCGGGCCGACCTCGCGCCCCACGTGCAAGCGGGTACTCGGTCGCGGTAACGGCGCTCCGGCTCAGTGTGCGGCGGCGCGGCGGCGCCGTCTGAGAACCCACGGCATCACGATCACGAGCACCGACACCGCCAGCAGGCTCGCCGACATCGGACGTTCAACCAGGATGCTCCAGTGGCCCTCGCCGATCGACAGCGCATTGCGCATCTGCGCTTCGGCCAGCGGCCCGAGAATCATGCCGATCACGACCGGCGCGGCCGGGAAGTCGAAGCGCCGCATCACCAGCCCGAGCAGCCCGATCGCGTACAGCAGGTACAGATCGAACGCCGACTGGCGCATGCCGTAGACGCCGACCGTGGCGAAGATCAGGATGCCGGCGTAGAGGTGCGCCTTCGGGATCTTCAGCAGCTTGACCCACAACCCGATCAACGGCAGGTTCAGCACCAGCAGCATCACGTTGCCGATGTAGAGCGACGCGATCAGCGCCCACACCAGCGTGGAGTTGGAGTCGAGCAATTGGGGCCCCGGCTGGATGCCGTAGCTCTGAAACGCGCCGAGCAGGATCGCGGTCGTGTTGGAGGTCGGAATACCGAGCGTGAGCAGCGGAATCAACGTGGCCGTGATGGCCGCGTTGTTGGCGGCCTCGGGCCCTGCCACGCCTTCGATCGCGCCGATCGTGCCGAACTCTTCCTTGTGCTTCGACAGCTTCTTCTCGGTCGCATAGCTCAGAAAGGTCGGGATCTCGCTGCCGCCTGCCGGAATCGTGCCGAACGGGATGCCGATCGCGGTCGCGCGCAGCCAGGCTGGCCACGAGCGCTTCCATTCCGCGGCCGTCATGTGGACCCTGCTGAGTTCGTTGCGGGTCTCGGCCACGCGCCCTTCGTAGAGCATCACGTACAAGGCCTCCGCCACCGCGAACAGGCCGACCGCGATCAACACCACCTCGATGCCGTCCATCAGTTCGAGCACACCCCCGGTGTAGCGCGCCTGGCCGGTGATCTGGTCGATGCCGATCAGGCCGATCGCCAGGCCGATGAAAAGCGCGGTCATGCCGCGCAGAGTGCTTTTTCCGAGCACCGAGCTCACCGTGACGAAGGCCAGCACCATCAGCATGAAGTATTCGGGCGGCCCGAGCAGCACGGCGTAGTTCGCCACCACCGGCGCGGCAATCGTCACGACCACGGTGCCGATCGTGCCGGCCACGAACGAGCCGATCGCCGCGGTGGCCAACGCGGCGCCGGCGCGGCCGTTCTTGGCCATGCGGTTGCCCTCCAGCGCCGTCACCATCGAGCCCGCCTCGCCCGGCGTGTTGAGCAGGATCGAGGTGGTCGAGCCGCCATACATGGCGCCGTAGTAGATGCCGGCGAAGAAGATCATCGAGCCGGTCGGCTCGACCTGGAGCGTGATCGGCAACAGCATCGCCACAGCGGTTGCCGGGCCGATGCCCGGCAGCACGCCGACCGCCGTGCCGAGGCTGCAACCCACCAGCGCCCAGAGCAGGTTGACCGGCGTGCCTGCGGTGGCAAATCCCTGCAGGAGGTGCTGCCAGATCTCCATCAGAGCTCCATCCGGGCCGTGCCCCGCGCGGCCCGCAGCGCCGCAGCGCACCGACGCCGAACCAGCGAGCGTGGCGGCGCGGTCACAGCCACCCCGTTTCGGTGAGGCCCGGCAGGTTGATCGCCAGCAGCTTGGTGAACATCCAGTACACCGGTGCCGCGATCGCCAGGCCGATCAGCGCGTCTTTGAGAAATGCCAGCGGGCGATAGTCGGCATGGCCTTGCGAGGCCCGGTAGCCCCGCACCGCCAGCACGAAGCACAGCGCACAACTGATGATGAATCCGACCGTGGTGATCAGCGCGGCGTTCAGCAGCATGCCGGCCGAGACCCAGATGAATCCGGGCCAGTAACCGTGCGCCGCACCGGTGGGCTCTTCCATTTGCCGGAATCCACCGGTCAGGGCCTCCCGGATCAGCAGCACCCCGCAGACCGCGAGCGCCGCCGCCACGACCCAGGGCGTGAAGTTCGGCCCGACGCCACCGTAGCCCGCCTTGGAGCTGATGCCTATCGCGCCCACGGCCATCAGCGCAGCGACGATGAGCGTGCCCGCGCCGATGAGGGTCTGCGGCCGGCGGTACGCAGCCGCGCCAGGGGATCGCCGCACGCGCGCCGCATCGGCAGCGCTCTCCGTGGAGCCTGATGCGGCCGTGTTGCGCGTCCCTCGAGCGCCGGTGTCATGAGTCACGCGAACGTTCCCGGGTTTGACAGGCCTCAGATCATTCCGGACTTGGCCATGATCGCGCGCAGATTGGCGAACTCGTCGTCGACGAAGCTGTCGAATGCCGGCCCGGTCAGCAGCGCCGGCGTCCAGCGGTTGCGCTCCACCGCTTCGGCCCAGGATTTGTGATTCGTCGCAGTGACCACGGCATCGGTCAGTGCCTTGCGCTGCGCGGCGGTGAGGCCGGGCGCGCCGTAGACGCCGCGCCAATTGCCAATCACGACGTTGTAGCCCAGCTCCTTCATGGTCGGGACCTCGACACCTTTGAGGCGCGTATCCGAAGTCACTGCGATCGCCCGCATCTTGCCGGTGTTGATGTACTCGGCAAACTCCGACAGCCCGCTGCCGCCCACCGTGACGTTTCCGCCCAGGATCGCGGCCGTGGCCTCGCCGCCGCCGCGGAACGCGACGTAGTTGATCTTGGCCGGATCGACGCCCACTTCCCGTGCCAGCATCGCCGCAGCAATGTGCTCGGTGGAGCCGCGCGAACCACCGCCCCACTTCACGCTTCCCGGGTCCTTCTTGAGCTGGTCAACCACATCTTTCATGGTCTTGAGCGGCGAGTTCGGTGGCAGCACGAAGACGTTGTATTCGCTGATCAGGCGCGCGATCGGCGTGGCCTGCGACAGCTGCACCGGCGGCTTGCCGTTGATGATGCCCCCCAGCATCACGGCGCCCATCACGAGCAGCGCGTTGCCTTCGCCCTTGTTGCTGCCGACAAACTGCGCCAGCCCGATGGTGCCGGCCGCACCACCCTTGTTTTCGTAGGTCACGGTGGAAGCCGCGCCTGATTCCATCAGCGACTTGCCCAGCGCACGGCCGGTGCCGTCCCAGCCCCCGCCCGGATTCGCCGGAATCATCATCTTCAGATTGGCGGCCGCCCGCGCCGACAACGGCAATGCGCCCGCCGCAGCCAGCGTGCCCAGCGCGGCCAGGGATTTCAGGAATGTGTCACGACGCATGGCGGTTCCTCCAGGAGTTGAATGGCGACAAGGACGTGATGTTCGCGATCAAGCCTGTCAATCGGCTGTCAGGGGCCTAGGGGAAACGCGCAATCGGGCGGCCACCACGAGCCGCCTGCTACAACCTCGGCCATGAAGATCCTCATCGTCGAAGACAACCTCGCGATGCAGACCAGCTTGCAACGCACGTTCCAGCGCCGCGGCATCCAGGTTGTCACCTGCGGCGACGGCGCCCGCGCGCTCGACCGCTGGCAGGCGAGCCTGCCCGACGTGGTGCTGCTCGACCTCAGCCTGCCCGGC
>JBDSBD010000459.1:0-10021 GCA_039921765.1 Burkholderiaceae bacterium | reverse complement strand
TTCTGTCCACCGCGCTGTGGATGACGCGCAGCGGCCTGGGCGTGTCGATCATGCCATCGGCATTCGCCACCCGCATGCCCGACGCGGCACTCGTGGTGCGCTCGCTCACCGCGCCGCGGGTATCGCGCGACCTAATGCTGGTCACCAAACGAGGCCGGTCATTGCCGCCAGCCTGCGACGGCTTCGTGCGGATGCTCCGCATCGAAGTGGCCCGCCAGCAGCGGCGGGAACGCTCGAACACCGACGCCTGATGCCGCGCGGTGCCCGCCTGCGGCCGCCACACGAACGATCCGATGGCGCCGGGCTTGTCCGATGTGAAGAGTCGGCAGGAAGACCCTCACATCAGCTTCTTCAATAGCGTTTGGCTTTCGGCGTTGACTGCTCGATCATCAGGATTCGACAAGCGCGCATTCGAATGAAATGCCGCCGTCTCCTTCACGACGTACGGTGAACGATTCGTTTAAGATGCGCGAAATTAATCACTAACACATTAGCAATCAACGGCTACGGCATGCGCTCGCAGCTGCGGCAATGACGATCGAGCGAATCATGAGCGAACCGCTACAGGCCGACGTGTTGATCGTCGGCGCCGGCCCCGTGGGCCTGACCCTTGCGATGGATCTGGCGCGCCGCGGCGTGCAGGTGCTCGTGGCCGAGACGCGCCACCGAGGGGAGCCGCCCGACGTCAAGTGCAACCACGTGTCGGCGCGTTCGATGGAAGTGTTCCGCCTGCTGGGCGTGGGCCGGCGGGTGCGCGACACTGGCCTGCCGGCGGACTACCCGAACGATGTCGCCTACCGCACCGCGACCACCGGCGTCGAGCTGTCGCGCATTCCGATCCCGAGCCGCCAGGACCGCTACACCGCCACCGGTGGGCCCGACACGGATTGGCCCACACCCGAGCCGCCGCACCGCATCAACCAGATCTACCTCGAACCGGTGCTGTTCGACCACGCAGTCGCCACGCACGGCGTCCGCGTGCTCAACCGCACGCGCGTCGACGGCTTCGTGCAGGACGGGCTGGGCGTTATGGCCACCGCGACAGACCTGGACAATGGCCAGACGCTGCGCATCGCCTGCCGCTACCTGATCGGCTGCGACGGTGGCCGTTCGATGGTTCGCAAGGCGATCGGCGCCAAGTTCAGCGGCACCGCCGAGGTCGGCCGAGTGCAGTCCACCTACGTGCGAGCCCCGACCCTGCTCGGCCTGCTCAAGCACCCGCCGGCGTGGGCGACGTTCTCGGTGAACCCGCGGCGCTGCGGCAACGTCTATGCCATCGACGGCCGCGAGACGTGGCTCGTGCACAACTATTTGACCAGCCACGAATCTGACTTCGACGCGGTGGACCGCGATTGGGCGCTGCGCGAGATCCTCGGCGTGGGCCCGGACTTTGTGTACGAGATCATCAGCAAGGAAGACTGGATCGGCCGCCGGCTGGTGGCCGACACTTTCCGCGCCGGGCGCGTGTTCATCTGCGGCGACGCCGCGCACCTGTGGGTGCCGATGGCCGGCTACGGCATGAATGCCGGGATCGCCGACGCGATGAACCTTTCGTGGCTGCTGGCCGCGCACCTGAAGGGTTGGGCCCACGTCGAGATCCTGAACGCCTACGAGGCCGAGCGGCTGCCGATCACCGAGCAGGTGTCGCGCTTCGCGATGAACCACGCGCTCGAACTGCAGAAGTACCGTGAGGCCGTACCGGACGACATCGAGACGCCCGGCCCCGAAGGCGATGCGCGGCGAGCGGCGTTCGGCCAGGCGCTGTATGACCTGAACGTGCAACAGTACTGCTGCGCCTGGCTGAATTTCGGCTCGTTCTACGACGCGTCGCCCATCGTCGCCTACGACGGACAGGCCGCGCCCGGCTACACGATGAGCACCTTCACGCCGTCCAGCGTGCCCGGCTGCCGTGCGCCGCACGTCTGGTTGTCCGACGGGCGCTCGCTGTACGACGCGCTGGGCCTGGGCTACACATTGCTGCGCTTCGATTCAGGCCTCGAAGTCGCGGGCCTGCGCCGGGCCGCCGCCGACCGTGGCATGCCGCTGCTCGTGCTTGATATCGAAGACCGCGAGACCGCAGCGCTGTACGGCCACCGACTGGTTCTGGTGCGCCCGGACCAGCACGTGGCCTGGCGTGCAGACCACCCGCCGGCCGACCCCAAAGCGCTGATCGACCTCGTGTGCGGCGCGGGGCGCGAAAGCGCCTGATCGTTTCCTGTCAACCCACTGGAGTTTCATACATGGACAGACGCATCGCATTGACATACCTGGGTGGCGCGGCCGCGGCCGGCGTCCTTGGACCGCTGGCAACGAGAGCGGTGGCGCAGGCGGACCGGAACATCACACTGGTCGTGCCCTACACACCCGGAGGCACCAGCGACATGCTCGGGCGGCTGATGGCGCAGCAGCTTGGTGCGGCCACCGGTCGCACGGTGGTGGTCGAGAATCGCGCCGGCGCCGGCACTGCGCTGGGCGCCAGCCAGGTCGCGCACGCGGCGCCCGACGGCAACACGCTGTTGTTGGCCACCAGCACCACGCTGGCCATCAACCCGTCGCTATATCGCAAGCTGACCTACGACCCGGCCAAGGATTTCGCCCCGATCAGCCTGGTGGCTGTGGTTCCGTTCATGGTGGTCGTGAACCCGTCGTTGAAGGTCAAGACCCTTGCCGAACTGGTCACGCTGGCCAAGGACCAACCGGACCGGCTCACCTACGGCTCGGCCGGCAATGGCAGCCCGCAGCACCTGATCGCCGAGATGTTCAAGTCGGTCACAGGGATCAAGATGCAGCACGTGCCCTACAAGGGCACGGCGCACGCGCTCAACGACCTGCTGGGCGGCCAGATCAACATCATGTTCAGCGACATCGCGCCCGCGTTGCCGCACGTGAAGAGCGGTAGCCTGCACGTGCTCGCAGTGGCCACCGCGAAGCGCCAGCCGTCGATCCCGGACGTGCCGACCATCGCCGAGTCTGGCGTGCCGGGCACGCGCGATTTCGAGGCCGCCGCCTGGCAGGGCATCGTTGCCCCGGCCGGCACACCGGCCGACGTGATCGCCACGCTGAACCGCGACATTGTTAAGGCGCTGGCGCAGCCCGACGTGCAGGCCAAGATGGTGGCAGTGGACGTCGAGCCGCGCAGCAGCGCGAGCCCGGCGCAGTTCGCGGCCTATATCAAGAGCGAGGTCGAACGCTGGGCCCAGGTGATCAAGTCTTCGGGCGCGACCGTGAACTGAATCCCACTCACAAGGAGACGAGGGGGGTTCCTGGTTCGTTAATTTCTCGCCGCCGCCCTGACGACGATCGCCGCCGCGTAGAGGTATCCCACGAAAACGGTGCGCATCGCTGTCCCGTACGCCAAGGGGCGGCGGCGTGGACGGCGCCGCGCGGTTGGTAGCCGAAGATCTGTCCAGGAGGTTCGGCCAGTCTTTCATCGTCGATGCCATGCCTGAGGGCGCGACGGGAAAGGCGTCGCGCACCCGTCGCTCGGGCAGCACTGCGGCGAACCGCGAACTGGCTCGGCCTGACCATGGCACCGTCGCTCACGCGTCGGGTGGCGGTAGGCAAGCCGTTGCCAGCTTCATGGCCGGACTCGCGGTAGAGCGCAGGCCCGACTCGGCGCCATTGGCGCCGGTCGGCGGAGATCTGTGCGCGATGCGCGGCTGCGCTGAGGTGGCGTTTGCGACGGTGTTGCCGCTGGCGCGCTTCCGCAACAGCGGCAGCATCAGGTCGCGTGTTCGTTCGACGTGCGTGGCCAAGACGCGCACGGCCCGATCGGCATCGCCCTCCAGCACGGCATCGAGCAATTCGCGATGTTCGCTGTCCCTCTGGCTATCGCTGTTGACGGCCGGCAATAGCGCGCGGTGGTACATCTCGGCGGCTTCCGCCATTTGCCGGATCATCTGGAACAGGCGCGGGCTGCTGCAGCCCTGCAGCATCACGCTGTGGAACTCATCGTGGCGGGCAACCCATTGCGGGTTCAACACCTTGGTGCCGCCCTTGTCGACCAGCAGCGGCGTTCGGTCGAGGCGATGATGCGCGGCCAGTACCTCCGATTGCCATTCGATCGAGCTGCGCTCGATGCAGCGGCGCAGGGCCAAGCCTTCGAAGATCACGCGCTGGTCGACAAGATCTTCCAGGTCTTCGGCCGACAGGCTGCGTACCGTGAAGCCCTGTTGCGGTTCGAAGTCAACGAGCTTCTCGCCCGCCAACCGGTTCAACGCCTCGCGAACCACGTTCAGGCTCACGTCATGTAGCGTCGCGAGCGCCGCCACCTTCAGACGCTGCCCCGGCAGCAACTCGCCGCCAATGATCTCGGCCCGCAACGCCTCGAACAGACGACTATTAAGGCTTGCGCCGTCCTTGCTCACTCTCATTCGGCCCTCCGTGTTCTCCGCCCTGCCGCATCGGCTGGGTGTCAGTGTAGCGACAAACCCTAATTTTGCTAATGGTGGAATATCAAGACAATGATGGATTATTGAAGATATAAAACATTTGCCTGTGAAGTTGTCTGATCTGCGCCGCAATCAGGCCAGGGCTGCGGTCTCTACCAAGGATTCACGGTGAAGGTTCTTATTGCAGGGGCGGGGATCGGCGGACTGGCGCTCGCGTTGACACTGGAGCAGAACGGGGTCGAGTTCGAGATCCATGAGGCGGCCGGCGAGATGCGGCCTCTGGGGGTCGGGATCAACGTGCTACCGCACGCCGTGGGGGAGCTCGAGTCGCTCGGCGTACTCGACGCACTCGATCGGGTTGCGGTGCGAACACGCAATCTGCGCTACATGAATCGCTTCGGCCAGGAGATCGTCTCCCAACTTCGGGGGCTGCATGCCGGGCACTCCCTGCCGCAGTACTCGGTGCATCGCGGCAAGCTGCACGGCGTGTTGCTGGCCGCGCTGCGCGAGCGCGCGGGACCCGAGGTGGTGCGAGTCGGCCATCGCTGCGAGGGTTTCGTGCAGGATGCGAACGGTGTCACCGCCAGCTTTCGAACGCTGCAAGGCGAACTCGTGATTGCGAGCGGCGATGCATTGGTGGGTGCCGACGGCATCCACTCCGCGGTGCGCGCCCAGTTGCATCCCGACGATGGTGGCATGCAGTGGAATGGAATCATGATGTGGCGCGGCACTGTGGAGTGGCCGACTTTCGAGGGGGGCGACACGATGATCGTCGCCGGGGACATGCGCGAGAAGCTGCTGTACTACCCGATCTTCCCGGGCTCGAAGCCCGGCACGATGCTTACCAATTGGGTGCTGTCCTGCCAGGTCTCTGACGGCCACACGCCGCCACCCCGGCGCGAAAACTGGTCGCGCCCCGGTCGCCTCGAAGACGTGCTCGCCTACGTCCCGAAATTCCGCATTCCGTCGCTCGACCTCGAGGCGATGTTTCGCCAGACACCCGAGTTTTTCGAGTTCCCGATGTGCGACCGCGAGCTGCTGTCGTCCTGGGGAACCGCCCGCGTGACGCTGCTTGGCGATGCGGCCCACCCGATGTACCCGGTGGGTTCCAACGGTGCGGCCCAGGCCGTGATCGACGGCAAGCGGCTGGGTGGCTACTTGGCGGCCCACCCAGTGACCGAGGCCCTGGCCTTGTATGAATCCGAGCGCGTGCCGGTCACCTCCGCGATCGTCCGGGCCAACCGCGAGGGTGGTCCCGAGCGCGTGGTGGACCTGGTATCCGAGCGGGCACCGAATGGCTTCGACAAGTTGGGCGACATCGTCACCCGCGAGGAACTGGCGGCAATCGCGGGGAGCTACGCGACGATGGCCGGCTTTGCTCTCAACGACCCAGAGGACGGCACTCGATGAACCAAGCTGACATGGACGAAATCGGCCGCATGGACGCGGTCACGCTGGTCGCGCGCATGAAGGCGCGCGATCTGTCACCCGTCGAGGTGGTCGACGTATTCGCCGAGCGCACACAGGCGCTGGAGCCGGTGCTGCATTCGTTCTCGACCTTGACCATCGACTCGGCGCGCGCGCAGGCTCGGGAGGTCGAGCGCGACCTGCTTGATGGACGGCCGGTGGGCACCCTGGCCGGCCTTCCGGTCGGGGTCAAGGACCTGCTGCACGTGAAGGGCGTGCCGACGAGCTTCGGGTCCCGGTTGTTCAAGGACGTGATCGCAACCGCCGACGATCCCGCCGTCGAGCGCCTGCTCGGCACGGCGCAAGCCATCAGTCTCGGCAAGACCAATTCACCCGAATTCGGTTTCAGTTCGGTGGGCCACAACCCGGCATTTCCGACGACGACCAATCCGTGGAATCCGGAGTTGACGTGCGGCGGGTCGAGTTCGGGCTCGGGCTCCGCCGTGGCCGCCGGCCAGGTGCCGGCAGCGCTCGGTACCGACCGCGCGGGCTCGATCCGCATCCCGTCGGCGCACTGCGGGATTTTCGGCTTCAAGCCGTCGGCCTGCGTGGTGCCGGCCGACGTGCGTGCCGACAGCATGTCCCAGATCGGCCCGATGACGCGCACGGTGGCAGATGCCGCGCTGCTGATGCAGGCCCTCGCCGGGTTCGATGCGCGCGATCGTCAGTCGGTGCCGCACGACGGCATCGACTGGATGACGGCACTGGACGGCGACGTGCGCGGCTGGCGTATCGGCTACAGCCGTGACTTCGGCTATGCACCGGTCGACCCGCAGGTCACCACCATCGTCGATCGGGCGGTGCAGGTGTTTGCGCGCGATCTTGGGTGTTCCGTCGAAGAATTCGCACCGGGCTGGGACGATCCATGGCCCGATTTCCTCGCGTTGTGCATCTCGAGCCTGAACCTGTCGCAATTGCGCGCGACCGCCGACCGGCGTGGCTCGGAGATGTCGCCGCACGTCGTCGACGCGCTACGTCATCCGTGGACTGCAGAAGATTTCACCAACGCGGAAACCAAACGCCGCGCGGTGTGGCAGCGCATGGTCGCGCTGACGCAGCAGTTCGATCTGCTCGTGACGCCAACCGTGGCGGTGCCGCCGTTCGCGTTGTTGATGCAAGGGCCGGAGCAGATCGACGGCCGCAGCGTGCGGCCGATGGAGTGGATCCCCTTCACCTTCCCCGTGAACATGTGCGGCATGCCAGCCGCGTCGGTACCCGCAGGCTGGACCGAGCGTCAGTTGCCGGTCGGAATGCAGATCATCGGACCGCGCCTCGGGGACCAGCGCGTGCTGCGCGCCTGCGCTGCCTTCGAGAGCGCGGCACCGTGGCGAGACCGCTGGCCCCCGCTGGCTTCCCGCCTCCGGACAGGCGAAAGCCCGCGCGCGTGACGCAATCGCGCCACCCCCAGAACCTTATTCAGGACTCGACATTCATGCATGCCACCGCCGTTGCGGGCACGCCATCGACCATCGATGCCGGCGCTCAGGTCATGTTCGCGCTGTCCGAGATCTGCTTCGACTACGTGTTGCCTGGCGGCCAGCGGTTGCCCATCGTCGATCGAGCCTCGCTCGACATCCGGCGCGGGGAGGTGGTCTCTATCCTCGGGCCGTCCGGTTGCGGCAAGAGCACGCTGCTCGCGGTGGCCGCCGGCCTGCAGCGCAGCCGCTCCGGCAGCGTCCACATCAACGGTGAGAACACGACCGGCTTACCCGGCAAGACCGGTTTCATGATGCAGCGCGATGAGCTGCTGCCGTGGCGCACGGTCCTCGACAACGTGCTGCTCGGCCCCGAGGTCGTCAATGGGCGCGTCACGGGGGCGGACCGCCAGCGCGCCGCAGAGTTGCTGGCAGTGGCAGGGCTCGAGGGTTTCGAGGACCACTATCCGAGCGCCTTGTCCGGCGGCATGCGCCAGCGCGCGGCCTTCGTGCGCACGCTGATGCTCGAGCGCCCGATGGTCCTGCTGGATGAGCCCTTCGGAGCCCTCGATGCGATCACTCGCTCGGAGATGCAGGAGTGGCTGCTACGCATGCGCCAGGAACTCGAGCTGACGCTGTTGCTGGTGACACATGATGTCGACGAAGCCATCTTCCTGTCCGACCGCGTGCTGGTGATGTCATCGCGTCCCGGGCGCATTGCCCTGACGCTGGACGTGAGCTTCCCGCGGCCGCGCAACTACGAACACATCGTCGCCCTGCCAGGGTTCGGGACCTTGAAAAGCCAATTACTGCATGCGATCCGCAGCCCGCGCGGTCATGACGCCGGATGAATCCGACATGGAAAGACCTGCGATGAACCCTCTGCCTGAAGTGGAAAAGCGGCCTGGGCGTCTGGCCTTCCTGGCTCGGGAAGCCGCCGCGCCCGCGATCGTGCTGACGCTATTTGTCGTTCTCTGGCATCTCGCCGTCACGTTGTTTTCGCTCCGACCGTTCGTTCTGCCGTCCCCTGCGGCGGTTGTCTCGTCGTTCGTGAGCAATTTCGCATCGATCGCACAAGCGGGTGCGATCACGGCCATGTCGTTCGTTGGTGGCTTCATGCTCGCCGCGGTGGCCGGCCTGGCGCTGGCGGTCCTGATCGTCGCCGCACCGCGCATCGGCCGCGGCATCTACCCGCTGCTGATTGCGTCGCAGACGATTCCTGTGATAGCGATCGCGCCCTTGCTGATCATCTGGCTGGGGTTTGGTCTGACGGTCAAGGTCGTGATCGCGTCCATCATCGCGTTCTTCCCGATCGTCGTCAGCGCGGTCCTCGGCTTCCGATCGGTCAGTGCCACCTCGATCGAACTGATGCGTTCGCTGCCGGCGTCGCGACGAGCGATCTTCACCAAGCTGTTTTTTCCGTCCGCGTTGCCGACCATTTTCGCGGGTCTTCGCACCGGCAGCGTGCTGTCGGTGGTGGGGGCAGTTGTCGGTGAATTCGTGGCCGGCGGCGACGGGCTGGCCAGCCACATCATCATCGCGCGCAGTCAGTTCGAGACCGACCGCGTCATGGCCGACATCCTCGGGCTGTCCTTGCTTGGCGCAGCGTTCTACGGCCTGATCGCGCAGATCGAGTACTGGGCGCTGCCATGGACACGCCTGTCAGTGCGAAGAAAGCGTCCTCTCTCCCAACCCTCAACCGCACTGCAACGTGCGAAGGAATTCACCGATGCGTAGCCAATCCCGTGTCCTGTCCCGCGCCTTCCTGGGCGTCGTCGCAGCCGTCTCGTTCGGCGCTGCCGGCCTCCACGCCGTGGCGGCCGACAAGCCGCTCATCAAGCTTCGATATCAGCAGGCGTTCGCCCCGTCGGCTGCCGATATGGGCTTGTACACGGCGGCTGCGAAGGGCTACTTCAAAGATGAAGGCATCGAAGTCGATATTCGGCGCTCGCAGGATGCATCCAATGCCGTGTTCATGGTCGGTGCTGGCGAAGCTGACATCGGCGCCAGCTATCCGCCCGACATCTTGCTGGCGGCCGACAAGGGACTGTCGGTCCTCGGCATCTGGGCCAAGTTCCAGGTCAACCCTTTGGGCATCGTCTCGCTGACCGATGGTGCCAACATCGGCTCGGCAAAAGATCTGGCCGGCAAGAAGATCGGCCTGACACCCTTGCCGATCGACCAGTTGCTGTTCGACTTTGTGCTCGAGAAGGGCGGTCTGACGCGCAAGCAGCTGGACATCGTCAATCCCGGCTTCAACGGTGGGCAGATGGTGGGCGAGCGCAAGCTCGACGGCGCCTCGGGGGTGCCATGGTACGAAGTCGCCGGCCTGCGCACCGCAGGGATGAACCCGAAGCTGCTGCAATACCGCGATATGGGAGGACTCGACTTCCCATTCATGGCCATCATCGCGAATGGACAGTACGCGAAGGCGAACGCCGAAACGCTGAAGGGCTTCTTGCGTGCGCTGCGCAAGGGCGAGGACTACGCCAAGCAGCATCCGGCCGAAGGCATGGACGCTCTACTCAAGGCTGCACCAGCGCTGGACCGTAAGCGCCAGGAGGCCACGCTCGCCGCCGTAGGCCCGTTGCGCGAAGGGCCAGGCACGGTGAGTCACGGCCTTGGCTACCTCGACATGGCGCAGTTGCAGCAGCTCGCCGACTTCCTGTACGAGCGCAAGGTGCTCAAGACGAAGGTCGATGCCGCGAACGTCTTCACCAATCGGTACCGCTGATCGCGCCACATCAG
>JBDSBD010000458.1:0-3406 GCA_039921765.1 Burkholderiaceae bacterium | reverse complement strand
TTCGTCAACTTCACGACCCGCTATGACTGCCGCGACATGCTGGGTGCGCTGAAGGGCTCGGGCATCGAGTGCCCGAAATTGCCCGACTACGCCTGGCGCCTGTGGGACTATTGGTAGCGCCATCTCGACCCGGCCCTGTTGATCGACCACTCGCTGCGCGGCGCGGTCGCCGGCAAGGTGGTGCTGGTGACCGGCGGCTCATCGGGTATCGGCCTGGCAGCCGCCTGCAAGTTCGCCGAGGCCGGTGCGATCACGGTGATCTGTGCGCGCGACGAGGCCAAGCTTGCCGAGGCGCGCAGGCAGATCCTGACGGCGGCCGGCAAGGGCGCGATCGTCGTCAGCCGCTCGGCCGACATTGCCGACGCCGCCAGTTGCAAGGACCTGGTCGAATGGCTCATGGCCGAGTACGGTGGCGTCGACTTTCTCGTCAACAACGCCGGCCGCTCGATCCGCCGCGCGATCGAGAGCAGTTATGACCGCTTTCACGATTTCGAACGCACGATGGACCTGAACTACTTCGGTTGCCTGCGCGTGACGATGGGGCTGCTGCCGGGGATGGTGGCGAAGCGGCGCGGCCACATCGTCAACATCAGTTCGATCGGGGTGCTGACCAACGCACCGCGTTTCTCGGCCTACGTGGCGAGCAAGGCCGCGCTCGATGCCTGGACGCGCTGCGCCTCGAGCGAGTACGCCGATCTGGGCGTCACGTTCACGACCATCAACATGCCGCTGGTGCGCACGCCGATGATTGCGCCGACCGGCCTTTACAACAACGTGCCGACGCTCTCACCCGAGCAGGCTGCCGACATGATCGCCACCGCGTGCGTGGAAAAGCCGGTGCGCATCGCGACCCGCATGGGCGTCAGCGGCGAGCTGCTGCACACGCTGGTGCCGCGCATTGCGCAGATCCTGATGAACACGAGCTTTCGCATGTTTCCCGACAGTGCCGCGGCCAAGGGCGACAAGATCGCCAGGGCAACGCTCTCGGCCGAGGCGATTGCGCTGCAGCAGATGATGCGTGGCATTCATTTCTGAGCATCCTCAAGGACGACCTCGCGGCGTCCGCGTCCGACGGGATATGCGCAAGGTGGCAGGGTCACATCGGCTCGTGAGCCGATTCCGGCCGCCGGCCGGCGAACGCGCAAGGCGGCGCGCCGGCGGGGCAGGGCCAGCACAGGCTTCAGGGCCGGGACGCGCGAACCATCGCGCCGGCTGCCTGCGCGACCTGACGGATCAGCTCGGTCACCGCCTGGGCCTGGCCTTGCGGGCCATCGGCTTGGGCCGCCACGGTGTAGGGCCGTTCCTGTGTTTGCAACACGCGCGGCGCGGGCCCGGGGCTGCTGAGCGTGAGGTGCGCGCGCGCCTGCAGCTGGCGCGCGCTGCGCACAAAGTCCATCGGCACCAGGTCGAGGCCCAGCACGAGCGCCGCTTGACCGTCGCCACAGTGCTCGACACACAGGGCCCATCCGGGGAGTTGCTGCTGGAGCGCGGCGATAAATTCGCGCGATACACCGATCTCCATGCGCTCGGCCCAGTAGGTGTTGGGCCACTCGGCCAGCGTGCTCGGATCGGCCCGGTAGCGCACGCGCCGCGAGACCAGGTACTCGGGCAGGTTGACGCGCCGCACCACGAGCAGCGGCGCCGAGGCCGGCACGGGCGCGGCGGCGGGTGCGTCGATCGGAACCGCGCTCGGCAGGGTCAGCAGCACGCGCGGCGGCGCCGGTGCGGCGCAGGCCGTCAGCAGCGCGGCCGCGGCGGTGAGCAGAAGGCGGATCGAGGCGTTCATGGGCGACGGGTCCCGAAGATCACGGCGTTGGGTTGTTCTTCCAGCAACTCGCTCCAATCGCGCAGGCCGCGAGCAGCCTGCGAAAGGTCGCGCACCGCGGCCTCCAGATCGCCGCGCAGCGGCGCGCCCGGCGCCGTCATCTCGGCCACGCGGCTCGTCGCCAGGCGCGCCGATTCGGCCGCTTCGCGGGCGCTGGTGAGGGTTTGCTGGAGTTCGGGGCGTGCGGCCAGCACGGTATCGCGTGAGGTCTGCGCGAGCTGCGTGATCGACGCCAGGGTGGCGCTGGAGCTCAGCTGCACCTCGCGAATCGCCGCGGACGCCGCCTGCAAGGTGCGGCGTGATTCGGCGCCGGTTTGCGAAAGCTCGTGGGCGGTGCTGGCGAGCACGGTCTGCGCACCGTCGAGTGCCTTTTGCACGCCCGCCAGCATCCCGCGCAGATCCTTCACGGTGTCGCGAATCTCCTGCACCGTCTCGCGCAACGGCAGCTCGGCGACCTGGTCGATGAGCGCGCCGAAGCGGTCGGCGAGCGCGGGAATCTCGAGATCGCTGCCACCACCCAGGAGCGTGGGCGGTGTGTCGGGAACAAAATCGAGCTCGATCGATTTTTGCCCGGTCACGAAGCTCTGCGCCACCAGGCGCGCGCGCAGCCCACGCTGGACCAGTGCGGGCACGTCGATGGTGGCGTTCCTACCGTCGTTCAGGCGCAGCGCGTCGCCCTGCAGTCGCACGCGCACCGGGATCAGGGCCTCCAGTGTCTTGGGGTCGACCTTGATGCCAATCTCCTCGACCTGGCCGACGGCAACGCCGCGAAAGGTGACTGGCGCACCGACATACAGGCCGCTCACGTTGCCGCGGTAATAGATCATCACCTGCACCTGCGGCGAGAACAGCGTGGCGCCGCTGAGCCAGAGCACTGCGGCCACCACCATGACGAGCGCGGCGATCACGAAGGTGCCGATCAGCAGGGCGTTGCGTTTCATGGGACAGGGGCGGGTGTCGGCGCAGAATGTGGCAGCGTGGGGGTTGATTCTGCCGTGCCTGTCGCCTGCGTGCCGGCACCCGTTTGCGGCGGTTCCTCACGGCGCAGGAATGCGCGCACCGTCGGATGTTGGGCCGAGTCGCGCAATGCGCGCGGCGCGCCGTGCGCAATCGGCTGCTTGCTGTCGGCATCGAGAAAGATGCCGTCGTCGGCGATCGCGAACAGGCTGGGCAGTTCGTGGCTGACGAACACCACCGCGGCGCCGGTGCGCTCGCGCAGAGCGAGGATCAGATCGTCGAGGCGCTTCGAACTGATCGGATCGAGGCCGGCCGACGGTTCGTCAAGGAACAGCAGGGGCGGTTCGGCCGCCAGCGCCCGTGCCAGGCCGGCGCGCTTCTTCATGCCGCCACTCAGGTCCGACGGGTAAAAGCCCGCGAACTCCGCCAGATCCACCCACGCGAGCACTTCGCGGGCGCGCGCTTCGCGCTGGCGCGCGTCGAGTTGGGTGTGCTGTTCGAGCGGCAGGCAGACATTCTCGAGAATCGTCATAGACGACCACAGCGCCGCACTCTGGAACAGCATGCCGAAGCCGGCGCGCAGCCGGGCGCGGGTCGCATCGTTGGCGCTCCAGTAGTCGACGC
>JBDSBD010000457.1:0-5815 GCA_039921765.1 Burkholderiaceae bacterium | reverse complement strand
GCGACTGCTCGGGTGTCTCGACCTTGAACGCCCGGTTGCTGGCCATCGTCAGGCCAAAATCTTCGGGGTGGATCTCGTACTCGCGGATGCCGCCGTCCTTGTATTCGCCCACCAGGGTCGCCGCGCCCAGCGACACCTCGTCCATGCCGTCGCGCCCGTAGACGACGATCGCATGCTCCGCTCCCAGTCGCTGCAGTGCGCGCACCTGAATGCCCACGAGGTCGGGGTGGAACACGCCCATCAGGATGTTGGGCGCGCCGGCCGGATTGGTGAGCGGGCCCAGGATGTTGAAGATCGTGCGCACGCCGAGTTCCTTCCTCACCGGTGCGACGTTCTTCATCGCCGGATGATGGTTGGGCGCAAACATGAAGCCGATGCCGGTGTCGGCGATGCAGGTCGATATCGCCTGCGGCGACAGCGTGAGCGGCACGCCCATCACCTCGAGCACGTCAGCGCTGCCCGACTTGCTGCTGACGCTGCGGTTGCCGTGCTTGCTGACGCGCGCGCCAGCGGCGGCCGCAACGAACATGCTCGCCGTCGAAATGTTGAAGGTATGCGAGCCGTCGCCGCCAGTGCCGACGATGTCGACCAGATGACTGCGGTCGGCAACTTCGACCTTGGTCGAGAACTCGCGCATCACCTGCGCGGCGGCAGTGATTTCGCCAATGGTTTCTTTCTTGACGCGCAGGCCGATCAAGAGAGCGGCCATCATCACCGGCGACATCTCGCCACTCATGATGCGGCGCATCAGCGCCAGCATCTCGTCGTGGAAGATCTCGCGGTGCTCGATCGCGCGGGTCAGGGCTTCGAGGTTGGAAATGGTCATCGGGGAAGTCTCCATCGGGTCAGGCACTCAGGTGCTCGCGAACGGCGGCGATCGCAAGGTCGACGCCGGCCGTGTCGACGTCCAGGTGGGTGACGAAACGCAGGCGCTGCGTCTGGCCATAGAGGCCGCCGGTGGCGAGCACCCCACGCGCCTTGAGATGCTCGACCAGCCCCGGAGCGCGATCGCCTTGCACCGCAGCGAACACGATGTTGGTCTGGGGCAGCTCGACCGTCAGGCCCGGCAGCCCCTGCAGGCCCTCGGCCAGACGCCGCGCGAGAGCGTGGTCGTCGGCGAGGCGCTCGACGTGGTGTTCGAGCGCGTACAGCGCGGCTGCAGCCAGCACGCCGGCCTGACGCATGCCGCCACCCAGCATCTTGCGCCAGCGGTGGGCACGCGCGATGAATTCACGCGAACCCACCAGCGTCGAGCCGACCGGCGCGCCCAGCGCCTTCGAAAAGCACACGGAGACACTGTCGAAGCGGTTTGCGATCGCGCGCGCGCGCGCCTTCGGCTCGTCGCCGAGCGCCACCGCGGCATTGAACAGACGCGCCCCGTCAAGATGGGTCGCGAGGCCGTGGCGCCGCGCGAGCGCGGTCGCGTCGGCGATGTACGCGAGCCCCAGCACCTTGCCGCCGATCGTGTTCTCGAGCGCGAGCAGCCGCGTGCGCGCGAAGTGCGCGTCGTCGGGCTTGATCGCGGCCTCGATGTCGGACAGCGCCAGCGAGCCGTCGCGCTGATGCTCGATCGGCTGTGGCTGCACGCTGCCCAGCACCGCAGCGCCGCCGCCTTCCCAGCGATAGGTGTGCGCCTGCTGGCCGACCAGGTACTCGTCGCCACGCTGGCAGTGGCTCATGATCGCGATCAGGTTGCTCTGCGTGCCGCTAGGCACGAACAGCGCGGCATCATTGCCGAGCAGCGCGGCGATGCGCTGCTGCAGGAGGTTCACGCTCGGGTCGTCGGCGAACACGTCGTCGCCAAGCGGTGCCTCCAGCATCGCGGCGCGCATTGCCGCCGTCGGTTGGGTCACGGTATCGCTGCGCAGATCAACGGTCTTCATCGTGTGAGCTCCAGGAAATTCTTGAGCATCGCGTGCCCATGCTCGGTCAGGATCGACTCGGGATGGAACTGCACGCCTTCAAGCGGTGTTGACGTGCCCGCCAGCTCGCGGTGGCGCACCCCCATGATCTCGTCGTCCGCGCCGGTCGACGTCACCTCGAGCACATCCGGCAGTGACGCGCGCTCGAGCGCCAGCGAGTGGTAGCGGATCACCGTGAAGCGCCTGGGCAGCCCGCAGTACACACCGCGCTCGTCGGTCGTGATCACGTCGGCCTTGCCGTGCATCTGCACCCCAGCCCGGACCACCCGACCGCCGAGCGCCGCGCCGATGGCCTGGTGGCCCAGGCACACGCCGAGGATCGGTAGCCGACCCTTGAGTTCGCGGATCGCGCTCACGCACACGCCCGCCTCAGCCGGCGAGCACGGGCCGGGCGAGAGCACGAGTCTGTCGGGCTTGAGCGCTTTGATGCCTTCGACATCGATCTCGTCGTTGCGAAACACCCGCACATCCTCACCCAACTCGCCAAAGTACTGCACCAGATTGAAGGTGAAGCTGTCGTAGTTGTCGATCATCAGCAGCATTTGCGCTCTATCCTATTGATTCAGTGGGTGTCTTGTTCGACACCCACGTTTCATGCCCACTTGGATACCCGCATTTTCTGCCGCGGGCCAAGCCGGCGCGACATGCTGGGTGGGGACTGAGGCGCCGCGTGGGCGCAATAGGTCGGTCAGGCTGATGGCTTGCGCCAACGCTGCCAATAGAGCGCCGCTGAGGATGAGGGCTGGGCGAGCATGGCGTCCATTATCGTCTGCACTGACCCTCATGAGAATGAGAGGGCTCCTCGCGATGCCTGCGAGCCATCCGCATGTCTACTTGCTTGCGTGCGGGCGAAAGGAACCACCACTTCGAGCTCATCCCTTCAACAGGCTCCGGGGCATTGCCTCAATGCCGGTCATGGCGAAGCCGAAGCCATCACCCCACCCCATCGCCGAGCAGCTTGAACCCGAGGTCCTGAACCGCAAAGCAACGGTGGCGGCGGTGCAGACCGCCCACGAACGACGTGCGTCGCGCCCTACTTGTACTTGTAGTAGACCTCCACCCTGCCCTTCAACTTGATCAGCAGCGGTTTGCCCTTGCGGTCGAGCGCTTTGCCTGCAGGCACCCTGATCCAGCCCTCGCTGATGCAATATTCCTCGACATCGACCCGCTCCCTGTCGTTGAAGCGAATGCCGATATCGTGCTCGAAGACAGCGGCGACGTGATGCGGGCTGCGCGGGTCGATCGACAGGTGGTCGGGCAACGGCGGGATCTGGGTGGCGTCGGTCATGGAGTGATGGATGCGGGTCGTCAAAGGACGCTATTTTGCGGCCGTTCCTGGCCCGCCCCGGCAGCGCAACCACCCCGGCCGCGTCTTTCCGCACCGCGGCCATGGTTGCAAGTGAAGTCGTTTCGGAGGGCCAGCGAGAATCCCGGCGATCGCCTCACCGTCGCTGCCGACCCGCACCCGCGATGCCAACACGTAGCGGCCTTCGGAGGACTTCCGAGGCCACCGGAGGTCGAGCCAGCCGAACGGCCGAGCTTCGCCGGCGCGCATGTGCCGCGCGCTGGACATCACTGCGGCCGACTCGCAGACCGCGTCACGGCGCCGGTTCGGCCGCGAACAGCCGTTCGATCCGAGCAACCTGGGGATCAAGGCGGTGTTCCCGGCGTTGCCCGGGCACGATCCGGCGACGGGCGCATCAGAACCCCTCTTCGACCAATTCGGCCGCGCGGATCAGCGCCCGGGCCTTGGCCTCGGTTTCCTTCCACTCGAGCTCGGGCACCGAGTCGGCGACGACACCCGCTGCGGCCTGCACGTACAGCGTACCGTCCTTCACAACGCCAGTGCGGATCGCGATCGCCACATCCATGTCGCCAGCAAAGCTGAGGTAGCCGACCGCGCCCCCGTACAGGCCGCGCTTGACCGGCTCGAGCTCGTCGATGATCTCCATCGCCCGCACCTTGGGCGCGCCGGTCAGGGTGCCGGCCGGGAAAGTGGCGCGCAGCACGTCCAGGCTGGTGATGCCGTCCTTCAACAAGCCTTCGACATTGCTCACCAGATGCATCACGTGCGAATAACGCTCCACGTCGAAGGCCTCGGTCACCTTCACGCTGCCGACCTTGGCGATGCGGCCGATGTCGTTGCGCGCGAGGTCGATCAGCATCAGATGTTCGGCGCGCTCCTTCGGGTCACTGGAAAGCTCAGCCTCGAGCGCCTGGTCGGCCTCGGGCGTGGCGCCGCGCGGACGCGTACCCGCGAGCGGACGGATCGTGACCTTGTCGCCCTCGGGCGTGTGCTCCTGGCGCACCAGAATCTCGGGCGATGCGCCGACGATCTGGAATTCGCCCATGTCGTAGAAGTACATGTAGGGCGACGGATTCAACGAACGCAGTGCGCGGTACAGGCTGAGCGGCGACTCGGTGTAGCGTTTGCTCAAGCGCTGTCCGACCTGCACCTGCATCATGTCGCCGGCCGCGATGTACTCCTTGGCGCGCAGCACCGCCTTGATGTAGTCGGCCTTGGCGAACTCGCGCTCGACCCCGTGCGAGGCGCCGCGCTTCACCGCCGGCGCGCTGACGCTGTATTTCAGCTTGTCGCCGAGCTCGGCCAGGCGCCGCTTGGCACGGTGAAACGCCTCGGACTCGGCCGGGTTGGCATAGACGATCAGGTAGAGCCTCCCCGACAGGTTGTCGATCACCGCAAGCTCTTCGCATTGCAGCAGCAAGATGTCGGGCGTGTCGAGACCGCCGCGCTTGTTCGTGTTCGCGAGCCTGGGTTCGATGTAGCGCACCGCGTCGTAGCCGAAGTAGCCGGCCAGTCCGCCGCAAAAGCGTGGCAGGCCGGGGCGCAGCGCCACCTTGAAGCGCTTCTGGTAGGCGGCGATGAAGTCGAGCGGATTGCCCGTGTGCGCTTCGACCACCTGGCCATCGGTCACGACCTCGGTGTGCAAGCCGCTGGCACGCAGCAGGCTGCGCGCCGGCAGACCGATGAACGAATAGCGCCCGAAGCGCTCGCCGCCCACCACCGATTCAAGCAGGAAGCTGTGCTTGCCGCCGCCGCTGGACACATGCGAGGCCCCTGCGGTGTAGGCCAGCTTCATGTAGAGCGACAGGGGGGTTTCCAGATCCGCGAACGCCTCGGCAATCAGCGGGATGCGGTTGTAGCCTTGGGCGGCCAGGCTCTTGAATTCGAGTTCGGTGATCATGTTCAGCAGCTCTCCACAAGCCGATGCGGCACCGCTGGCGCCGCAAGGGAAGTCGTCTCGAGGGATTCGGGGGTGAACCCCGGTGGAGCCGGCGGGGCGTGTCGCAAGGACACGCGCGACGCGCGGCGCTCAGTCGTGCAGGCGCCGACCCCGCCAGGGCCAGGCTCCCCGGTCTTGCGACCTCGTCGTGCGACTGCGCGGTGTGAACATCATGCGCAAAAGTGTAGCAGCCCGCGCGCGCCGCGCCGATGCCTGAACGCTCTCGGCCCGGGCGCGCGCAGGCCGCACCGCTCTTCGCCAGGCCTGCTCGGCGAGGCCGTCCCGGCCAGGGCCCGCGCGCTCACGCCGGGCCAAGCGCGAGAGCGTCGAGCCGGTCGATCACGCCATCGACATCAAGCGCGTGCACCGGCTCGCCGTGGTTGTAGCCATAACTGACCAGCACCACGGGGCAGCCAGCGGCCCGCGCGGCGCGCGCATCGTTGCTCGAATCGCCGACCATCAAGGTGCGCGACGGCGTGCTGCCGAGAGCCTCGCAGGTCTTGAGCAGCGGCAATGGGTCGGGCTTCTTGCGCTCGAATGCATCGCCGCCGAACACTTCATCGAAAAACCCGTCCAACCCCTTGGCGCGCAGCAGCGCACGTGCAAAGGCGGTCGGCTTGTTGGTCAGGCAGGCCAGCGGCCGACCGT
>JBDSBD010000456.1:0-3385 GCA_039921765.1 Burkholderiaceae bacterium | reverse complement strand
GTGCAGTGGCTGCTCGAGCCGACGCCGGCCGCGCTCGGACTGTGGCGGCGCGCCGGGTTCGAGGCGATGACGGTGCGTGATCTGCTCGAGGCCTGAGCGAAGGCCCGCGAGTCTCGGGTGTCGGGCTCGCGGGATGCATGGATTGGGGTGCCGGGGGGGCGACACGGGCCACGAAGTGGCCTCTCGGGTTCGATGCCCGCGGTTCGCGCGCAGCTAGCGCGTGGTCTCGAACGGAATCTGCGCGCAGTGCAATGCCTGGTTCTTGCCCAGGCGTTTGGCGCTGTACATCGCGTCGTCGGCGCGCTGCAGAAGTTTCAGCGGGTGGCTTGCGTCGAGCGGCGCAATCGCGTAGCCGATGCTGGCGCTGACCACGTCGGGCAGGGGGCAGTCGACCGTCGCCGCGCGCACCGCGGCGAGCAGGTGCACGGCCAGTGCCTGTGCGCCGAGCGCGTCGCGCAACGGCGCAAGCACCAGGAATTCGTCGCCGCCGAAGCGGCCCACCGTGTCCTCGGCACGCACCGCCGCCTGCAGTGCCGCTCCCACGGCCACCAGCAGCTTGTCGCCCTGGTGGTGACCGAGGTGGTCGTTGACGGCCTTGAAGCCGTCCAGGTCGATGAAGAACAGTGCCACCGGGGCACGGCTGGCGTCGGCCAGCTCGGCCTCGATCCGGTCCATCATCGTGCGCCGGCTCAGCACGTCGGTCAAGGCGTCGCGCTCGACGCGGCGCTTGAGCTTTTCCTGCGTGACCGTGAGCTCGTGCACGTCGACGGTCACGGTATACAGGCCCACGACCGTGCCGCCGGCATCGAAGTCGGGCACGTAGCTCGTGCGCATCCACCGGTGCCCTTGAGGAAGCGCGCTGACCATGCGCGTGTACTGCACCGCCCGGCCCTGCAGGGCGCGCAGGAAATAGGGCTCGTGCTCGGCCCAGCGCCTGGCGCTGTGCACGTCGCCGATGCGCCGGCCGAGCAGCGCTTCGCGGCGCCGCCCGGTGGCCTCGGTGTAGGCCTTGTTGACGAAGCGCAGCACGAAGTCGCGGTCCACGTAGGTGAGCGGGAACGGGATGTTCTCGGCGAAATGGTCGAGCCGCCGCTGCGCCTCGGTCAGTGCCTCGCGTGCGACGACCTCGTCGTGGATGTCGAACGCGATCGAATAGACCGAATCGACCCGGCCCTGCGGGTCGGTGTCGGGAAACAGCTGGATGCGCGCCCAGCGTCCCGGCGCAGCTCCGTGCTGAAGCAGCCGCTCATAGCTCACGGTCCGACCGGCGAAGGCCTGCTCATAGGCGCCGCGGGCGGCCAGCCACGCGTCCTCGCCATAGAGCTCCTGCAGCGAGCGGCCGAGCAGTGCGTCGCTTGGCCGTGCAGCCCATGCAAGATAGGACGGGTTGCAGAACACCAGGCGCGCCTCGCGATTCCAGCGGCCGATCGGCAACCCGACGGCATCGACCAGCCGTTCGATGTGCGGGATGCGGGAGCGGTCCTCGGCAACCATGGTGGATGGTAGCGAGCGGCGAAGGTCTCAGGTGGGCCGCCGATGGCGCGTGGCCGCGCGCGTCAGAACGGAATGCGTCCGCTCCAGATGTCGCGGTACATGGCCCAGTCGCCCATGAAACTGTAGAGCGGGCGCTTGAACGACGCGGGCTTGTTCTTCTCGAAGCCGAAGTGGCCGACCCACGCGAACGCGTAGCCGCACACCAGACCGTAGAGCAGGTATTGCGGCCGGCCGGTGGCCCCGAACATGACCACGCAGACCAGCGCCAGCGTCGAGCCGACGAAATGCATGCGCCGGCAGGTTCGGTTGGCGTGCTCTCCGAGGTAGAACGGATAGAACTCGGCGAAGCTCGTGAAGCGCTTCGGGTCGAGGCCGGCAGGCGGTTGCGGAGCTGTGTTCATGACGGTCCTGGGTGGGAGTGGAGGGCACCGCGCAATGCGGCGAGTACGGCGTCGGGCGCCTCGGTCATCAAGGCGTGGCCGGCAGGGAGGCTGCACACGCGGGCGCCCAGGGCCTGCGCGATCTCCCGGGCCTGCTTCGGGCTCGTCATCTGATCGCGCGCGCCGAGGATGAGGGTGGCCGGGCAACGCACCTTGGCGGCCGCGGCCAGGCCGCCCTCGTACTGGTCGCACAGCGTGAAGTCGTGATGGAACAGGTTGAGCGCAGTCTGCCCCGCCTGCACACGCTGCATCAGCGCGCGGTTGGCGCCGCGCAGCCAGACCCCCGGGCCCGGGCTCGAGGGCTTGGGGGCCAGGCTGGAATGCGAGAACACGTTGACCTGGTCGATCGCTTGGAGCGGAGCGTGGCGCGCCGTGTCGAGCAAGGTCTGTGACACCTTCATCGGGTAGGCGGTGCTGACCATCACCAGCTGGGTTGCGCGCTCGGGCGCGCGCGCCGCCGCTTCCAGCGCCACCAGCGAGCCCATGCTGTGGCCGACCAGTGCGGCCTGTGGGACGCCGGCTGCATCGAGCACGGCAAGGGTCCAGTCGGCGAGCGCTTCGATGCTCTCCAGCGGTGCGCCGCGGCTGCGCGCGTGGCCGGGCAGGTCGAGCGCAAGCACGCTGTGGCCGTGGTGCGCGAACCAGCGCGCTGGCAGGGTCCAGACGCTGTGATCGTGCAGCGCGCCATGAAGGAACACGACGCAGTGCAGCGCGGGATCGAACACCTTGCCGCCGCTGTAGGCGTAGGCGCGCGTCGGGCCGCGGGGGGTGGCGAGGTCGAGCTCCATCAGGCGCCCGCCTTCTTCGGGTTGCCGGCGCGCTCGGCCGCCTTCAGCGCGCGCTTCAGGTCGTCGATCAGGTCGTCGGCGTCTTCCAGACCGATCGACAGGCGGATCGTGCCCGGCGTGATGCCGGCCTGTGCCAGCGCAGCGTCGTCCATGCGCGAGTGGGTGGTCGTGGCCGGATGGATCACCAGCGAGCGCACATCGCCCACATTGGCCAGATGCGAGAACAGCTGCAGCGTCTCGATGAACGCTCGACCCTGGGCGCGCGAGCCGCGCAGATCGAAGCTGAACACCGAGCCGCAGCCACGCGGCAGCAGCCGCCTGGCCAGCGCGTGGCTCGGATGCGACTCGAGCTCCGGGTAGCCGACCCGCGCCACCATCGGCTGCGCCGCCAGGAAGGCGACGACCTTGCGGGTGTTCTCGATGTGCCGCGGCATGCGCAGCGGCAGGGTCTCGATGCCCTGCAGAATCAGCCAGGCGGTGTGCGGGCTCATGCAGGCGCCGAAGTCGCGCAGGCCCTCGCGGCGCGCGCGCAACAGGAACGCGCCGACGCTGCTCTCCTCGGTGAACACCATGCCGTGAAAGCCCTCGTAGGGCGCGGCGAGCTCGGCAAATCGGCCAGTCTGTGCGTACGCCGCGTCCCAGTCGAAGCGCCCGCCATCCACC
>JBDSBD010000455.1:0-6909 GCA_039921765.1 Burkholderiaceae bacterium | reverse complement strand
TGCCGTCCAGCTGCCGGACTGGCACGCCGGGCAGCCGCCCGACCCGACGTTGCTGGCCGCGCTGCGCGGCCGCCCGCTGCTCGCCGCCGCAGGCCTGGCTCAGCCGCAGCGCTTCTTTGCCATGCTGCGTGATGCCGGCCTGACGATCACGCCGCTGCCGCTGCCCGACCATCACGACTACGTCGAACTGCCCTGGCCCCCCGACACGCCCGATGTGGTGCTGACCGAGAAGGACGCGGTCAAACTCGACTCTGCGCGCCTGGGCCAGACCCGCGTCTGGGTCGCGGCGCTAGACTTCGGCATGCCTGCTGCCTTCGAGGCCGCGCTGCTTGCGCTGCTGCCGCCCCGTCGTGGCGCACCCCAACCCGGACCCGATCATGGAAACCCGTCTTCTTGAACTGCTCGTGTGCCCGATCTGCAAGGGCCCGCTCGAGCACTGGCGCCCTCCCCTGCAGCAGCGCCAGGAACTGGTGTGCCACGCCGACCGGCTGGCCTTCCCGGTGCGCGACGGCATCCCGGTGATGCTCGAGGCCGAAGCGCGTGCGCTGGACGACAGCACCGCGGATTCGAAGCCCGCGGCCTGAAGCGGCGCCGCGACGCATGAATCGGTCACCGACTGCCCCGGGTTGCGCCGGCCCCGCGCCGGCTCGCTGGCGTCGCGCGGCTCGACGCGCAGCGCCCGAGGGACGTTGATGAGCTTCGTCGTGCTGGTGCCGGCCCGGCTTGCGTCGACCCGGCTGCCGGGCAAGCCGCTCGCCGACATCGCGGGGCTGCCGATGGTGGTGCGGGTCGCGCAGCGTGCCGCGCTGTCTGGCGCGAGATCGGTCGTGGTCGCAGCCGACCATGCCGACATCGTCACGGCCTGCGCCGCGCATGGCGTGCGCGCACTGCTCACGTGCAGCGACCACGCGACCGGCAGCGACCGTCTCGCCGAAGCCTGCGCCCTGCTCGGGCTCGATGGCGCCGACCTGATCGTCAATGTGCAGGGCGACGAGCCCCTGATCGAGCCGGCGTTGATCGACGCCTGCGCCCACGAGCTGCAACGCAACCCCGACTGCGTGATGAGCACCGCGGCGCATCCGATCGAGTCGCGTGCCGAGCTCGACAACCCGAACGTCGTGAAGGTGGTGCTCGATGCGCGTGGCCACGCCTTGTATTTCTCGCGCGCGCCGATTCCGTGGTGGCGCGACGGGCGTGGCGCGGGCAACGCCGAGATGCAAAGTCCCGCAGCGCTGCGCCACATCGGCCTGTACGCCTACCGGGCCGGGTTTCTGCGGCGCTTCTCCACACTCGCCCAGAGTCCGCTCGAGCGCGTCGAGGCGCTCGAGCAACTGCGCGTGCTCTGGCATGGCGAGCGCATCGCGGTGCACGTCAGCGCCGACCGGCCTGCGGGCGGTGTCGACACCCCCGAAGACCTGGCGCGCGTGCGCGCGCTGCTGGCCTGAGCGAAGTCTGCGACCCGCGGCGCGCAAGCCTGCGCCGCAAGCCTGACCCCCGCTGCGTCGCGGTGGTGCACGCCCGGCGCGGCTGCGGGCCGCGTCACGCGGGGCGCATGTTATTCTCGTTGCGAAACACGCCGTCAATCTGGCCTGGCGCCACGGGACGCATCGAGAACACGGAGCGAGGACACCGATGAGACTGATCCTGTTGGGAGCGCCCGGCGCGGGCAAGGGCACCCAGGCTGCTTTCGTCTGCAAGAAATTCGGCATCCCGCAGATCTCCACCGGAGACATGCTTCGCGCCGCGGTGCGGGCCGGATCGAAGCTCGGGCTCGCGGCCAAGCAGGTGATGGATGCCGGCGGTCTGGTCGGCGACGACATCATCATCGCGATGGTCAAGGAGCGCATCGCCCAGCCCGATTGCGCGGCCGGTTTTCTGTTCGACGGCTTTCCGCGCACGATCCCGCAGGCCGAGGCCATGCGCAGTGCGCAGGTCAAGCTCGACGTGGTGCTCGAGATCGACGTGCCCGACGACGTGGTGCGCGAACGCGTCACCGGCCGGCGCGTGCACGCCGGCTCGGGGCGCGTCTACCACGTCAAGTACAACCCGCCGAAGGTGCCGGGCCGCGACGATGTGACCGGCGACGCGCTCGAGCAGCGCGTCGACGACACGCTCGAGAAGGTCAACACGCGGCTCGAGAAGTACCACGCCGAGACCGAGCCGCTGATCGGCTACTACGCGGACTGGGCCCGCAGCGGTGACCCGCGGGCACCGCGCTGCCGCAAGATCAGTGGCCTGGGCAGCGTGGCAGAGATCACCGCGCGCACCCTCGAGGCGCTCGTTTAAGTCCGGTTTCAGGTCGACGGAGTTTTTTCATGGATATTGCCAACAAGGTTTTCATCGTCACCGGCGGCGCGTCGGGGCTCGGCGAAGGCACCGCACGCATGCTCGCCGAAAACGGCGCCAAGGTCGTGATCGCCGATCTGCAAGCCGACAAGGGCGAGGCGCTCGCGCGCGAGATTGGCGGCGCGTTCGTCAAGTGCGACGTGAGCCAGGAAGCCGATGCTCAGGCAGTCGTCGCCAAGGCTGTGGCACTGGGCAAGCTGGTCGGCCTGGTCAACTGTGCCGGCATCGCGCCGGCGGTCAAGACGGTGGGCAAGGAGGGTGCGCATCCGTTGAGCGTGTTCGCCAAGGTTGTCACCGTGAACCTGATCGGCAGCTTCAACATGATCCGCCTCGCGGCCGAGGCGATGGGCAAGAACGCGCCCGAACCCACCGGCGAGCGCGGCGTGCTAATCTCGACCGCGAGCGTCGCGGCCTTCGACGGCCAGATCGGCCAGGCGGCGTACTCGGCGTCCAAGGGCGGCGTGGTCGGGATGACGTTGCCGATCGCACGCGACCTGGCGCGCAGCGGCATCCGCAACATGACGATCGCGCCGGGCATCTTCGGCACGCCGATGCTGTTCACGATGCCGCAGGAGGTGCAGGACGCACTCGCCGCGAGCGTGCCGTTCCCGAGCCGGCTCGGCACGCCCGCCGACTACGCCAAGCTGGTGCACCAGATCATCACCAACGACATGCTCAACGGCGAGGTGATCCGCCTCGATGGCGCGATCCGGCTCGCACCGAAGTGATGCCCGGATCGAGGCCTCGCCAGCAACGCCTCGACCCACCACCGCAACCCGACCGCGCGCGGTTGCGCCGGCAGCCTGTCGATGGGTCGCTGGCGAACAGCACCGGCCCACTATGCGGGCGTCTTGGTGCGCCTCGCATGCAGCGCCCAAAACCGTGCCAGCTCGGCGGTGCCGTCGACGCCCGCCACCGTTTTCAGCGTGGCCTGCGCCTTCGCGCCCTGCCCTGCAACCAGCTGTGCAATGGCCAGGTGCAGTTTCGCGTCTTCGGGCCGCTTCAAGCCGCCCTTGGCCAGGCCTTGCTGGAGCAGTCGCACGCCCCGGGCCGGGTCGCCGCTGTAGACGACGTTCATTCCCACCACGAGCAGTTCGTTGCCGTCGCGGGCGGCGAGCGCGCGCCGCTCGTTGACGGCCTGCGACTGCTGCGATTCGGCCAACTGCTTGAGCACCAAGGCGCGCAAGCGTTGGTGGCGTTCCGTTTGCGGGCCGCTGCCCAGCACGCCGGAAGCAAATCCCTGGTCGACGACCTGCCGGGCTTCGGCGGGTACACCGGCCTGCAGTGCGAGCTGCGCCATTTCGGCGTAGTCGCTGGCCGCACTCATGCTGCCGGTGGCCAGCGACAAGCGATAGAGGTCGAGCGCCAGCCGGTCTGAAAACCCGGGCTTGCGTTGCAGGCGCGCCAGCAGCGCGACCCAGTATTCCTTCTTCGGGTAGTGCCTCACCAGGCGTTCGAGTGCGAAGGTCTCGGCGACGCGGTCCTTCTGTCGCACCGCGGCGTTCATCAGCAGGTTGATGCGGTCCTCGAGGGGTGGCTGTCCGCGCTTCTCGGCGGCCTGGATCTCGGCCATCAGTTCACTTGACACGCTCGCGTAGTCGCCCGAGAGGTACTGCGCCTGCGTCAGCAAGGTCCGGTTGCCGGCACTGCTGCCGCCTTCCTTGAAGTAGCGCTGATACCACGTCACGGCGCTCGCGTACTGCTTGCTTCGGTAGTGGCCGGCGGCGATAGATTCGATCATGCGCAGCTTCTCGGCGTTCAAGGCCTGGCCCGACGCATTGATCGCCTCGAACGCGCGCGCGGCCGTGTCCAGGTCGCCCGCACCGGAGGCTGCGGAGATGCGCATGCGCTCGATGACGAGACTCTCGCTGGCGCTTTTGGGCTCGACGGCGTCGGCCTCACGCACCCGGACCAGCGCCTCGCGGTACTTGCCGGCATTCACCAACGCCTGCGCGGCCTGCAACGGCTTGCCGATTTCGGGACGCAGCGCTTCCTGGGCCTGCGTGGCGCCGCTGAACCACGGCGCCGCAGCCACGCTGATGGCGACGGCCGCGGCCAGCAGACAGGCCGCAGCGCGACTTCGCGCAAGCGTCCAGGCCAGCGCCACGCGAGCGACACCTGCGATCGATGCGCCGTTGGCGCGGGCCACGACAGCGTGATCACCGACCGCGCGCGGGCTCGTGCCGCCGGCACGTCGCCGCCATGCACGAGCGAGTCGCAAGGGGGTCGAGATCACGCCGCACTCATGGGACGAATTGCTCGTTGCCCACCAGGCCCAGCCTGGTGATGCCCAGTCGCTGCGATTCGGCCAGAACCTCGGCCACGTACTTGTATTCGACCAGCTTGTTCGGGCGCACATGCACCTCCGGCGGATCGGCCCGTGCCGCCGCCTCCCGCAGTCGCGCCTGCAGCGCACCGCGTGAAGGCAACGCGTCCCCATTCCACAGGATCGTGCCATCGAAGTCGACGTCGATCGTCACCACCGCCGGCTCGGTGGTCAGCGGCGGCGGCGTACCCGACGGCAGGTTCAGGTTCACCGAGTTCAGCTGGACCGGAATCGTGATGATGAACATGATCAACAGCACCAGCATCACGTCGATGAGAGGCGTGGTGTTGATGTCGATCATCACTTCGGGTTCACCCGAGATGGCCGAGCCGACGTTCATGGACATCGCGTTCTCCTACTTCTTCAGAGGCGGCTCGGTCACGAAGCTGACCTTGTGGATGGCCGCACGCTGGCACGCGAACACGACGCGTCCGATCGATTCATAGCGCGTCTTCTGGTCGCCGCGGATGTGCACCTCGGGCTGCGGTGTGAGTGTCGCAATTCCCTTGAGGCGCTGAAACAGCGCCTCGCTGTCGGCCACGGGCAGGTTGTTCCAGAACACATCGCCGTCCTGGTTCACCGAGATGTTGATGTTCTCCGGCCGGGTCTGGTGCGCGACGTTCAGCTCGCGGGGCAACTGCAGCGCCAGGGTCTGCGTGACCACCGGAATCGTGATCAGGAAGATGATCAACAGCACCAGCATCACGTCCACCAGCGGGGTGGTGTTGATGCTGGCCAGGACTTCGTCCTCGCCGCTGTCGGAAGCGATGCGAAACAGCACGGCCCGGCCGCCAGGGGTGGAAGGCATCGACATGGCGCGTCAGCGCGCCGTCGCGCCGAGCTTGGCGCCCATCAGCACGCTGTGCACATCGCCGGCAAAGCTGCGCACCGCTTCCATCGTCAGCTTGTTGCGCCGCACCAGCCAGTTGTAGCCAAGCACCGCAGGCACCGCCACGGCCAGGCCGAGGGCGGTCATGATGAGCGACTCGCCCACCGGGCCAGCCACCTTGTCGATCGAGGCCTGGCCGGCGATGCCGATCGCGGTGAGCGCGTTGTAGATGCCCCAGACCGTGCCGAACAGGCCGACGAACGGCGCGGTCGAGCCCACCGTGGCGAGAAATGCCAGGCCGTCCTGCAAGCGGCTTTGCACGTCGTCGATGCTGCGCTGCACTCCCATCGCGACCCAGGTGTTGCGATCGATGTTCGCGGTCAGCGCGCCTTCGTGGTGAAGGCCGGCGTCGATGCCCGACTCGGCAATGAACCGGAACGCGCTGCCTTCCTTCAAGGTCTTGACGGCATCACCGAGGTTGGCCGCCTTGAAGAAGTCGACTCGCACCTGGCGCGACTCGGTACTGACCTTCAGGCTTTCGTAGAGCTTGGTGACGAGGATGTACCAGCTGCCCAGGCTCATCAGGAACAGGATCAGCAGCGTGGTCTTGGCGACCCAGTCGCCTTGCGCCCAGAGCGCGCCCAACCCGTAGGGGTTGTCCATCGTCTCCCGGGACGCGGTGGGCGCCGCGACGACCGAGCCGCCGGCATCGGGCAGCACGGTGGCCACTGCCGCCTCGGCGCCGGATGGTGCGGTCGTGGGCGCGCCCGTGGTCGCACCGGTGACTGCGGGGTTGGTCGGCGCCTGGGCCGCTGCCGCCAGGGGCAGCGCAGCCAGGCTTGCGGTGACGCAGAGCGCGCCCAGCAGGGAGTGCAAGCGGATGGTCATGGACAGAAAACTCCTGGACGGATGGGGCGATTGGACGCGATGCGGCGCGCGCGCCGTCGAGCCGCGCAGCCGGATGGGGGTCGATGAACGGGAAGCACGGCGCCTAGTCGCCGATCTTGAAGTCAAAGGACTGTTCGGCCTGGATCTCGCCGGCACCGCTGGTCACGCAGGTGTACTGGAGCATCGCGGTGCGCACCGCGGCGTCGAAGACACCGCGCGGTCGGGCCGACACGATCTCGACGTGGGTGACCTTGCCGCCCTGGATCGTGGCGCGCGCACGCACAGAGCCGCTGATGCCTTCGCGCAGCGCGCGCTGCGGCATCGCAGGCGCCACCATCGTCGGGCAGACGACGCCGATCGCGGCCAGCGCGGGGCGCGTCGGTGCCGAAGCCGGTGGGGGTGGCGCGGGCGCTGCGACCACGGGCGGCGCCACCGGCGCCATCGGCATCGGTGCGGGCGGCGCGATCGGCGTGATCGCGACGATGGTGGGGGCCGGCGGCGGCGTGGCGATCTGCACTTC
>JBDSBD010000454.1:0-5298 GCA_039921765.1 Burkholderiaceae bacterium | reverse complement strand
GAGATCGAGGCGCTGCGCATCGACAGCGCCACTTTCCGCCAGATGGTGGAGGGGCGCCGCTTCCGCAAGGACGACTGGTACAAGGAACCGGCAGGGCACGTGGACGTGTGCAATGTCCCGCTGCCGGTGCGCAACGCCAAATGACGACGGAGAACCCATGAACGCACCCACTTCCCCCATCGCGGGGCGCATCGCCGACCTGCGCAACGCCCTCGCGCGCCATGGCCTCGCGGCCTTCGTGGTCCCATCATCGGACCCGCATCTTTCGGAGTACCTGCCCGAGCGCTGGCAGGGACGGCGCTGGCTCTCGGGCTTCAACGGCTCGGTCGGCACGCTCATCGTCACGCGCGATTTCGCCGGCCTGTGGGTGGATAGTCGTTACTGGGTCCAGGCCGAGCGCGAGCTGCAGGGTACTGGGGTGTCGCTCATGAAAATTTCCACGGCGGCCGCCACCGACCATATCCAGTGGCTGGTTGCGAACATCGCCCCGGGTGGCGAGGTAGCCATCGACGGCGAGGTGCTTTCGCTGGCGTCGGCGCGCGAGGTGATGATGGCGCTCGCCGCGCGCAAGGTGGCGGTGAAGACCGATCTCGACCTGCTGGGCGATATCTGGCCTGACCGCGCGGGGCTGCCTACTGCCGCGGTGTACGAGCATCGCCCTCCCGAGGCGCCGATGACGCGCTCGGCCAAGCTCGCCACCTTGCGCGAAGAGATGGCGCGCCGCGGCGCGCAATGGCATTTCATCTCGACGCTCGATGACATCGCCTGGATCTTCAACCTGCGCGGCTCGGACGTGAACTTCAACCCGGTGTTCCTCGCCCACGCGCTGCTCGATGCGAACAGCGCCACCTTGTTCGTGGCCGACGCCAAGGTCGACGCCGCGCTGCAGGCCGCGTTGCTGCGCGACGGCGTGCGCGTGGCGCCCTATGCGCAGGCCGCGCGCGCGCTCGAAGCCCTGCCCGAGGATGCGCGGCTCCTGCTCGACCCGAAGCGCGTGACGCTCGGGCTGCGCAGCCATGTGCGTGCCGAGGTCATCGAGGCGATCAACCCGAGCACCTTGCTCAAGAGCCGCAAGAGCGCTGCCGAGGCCGCGCAGGTGCGCGAGGCGATGGTGCAGGACGGCGTGGCGATGTGCGAGTTCTACGCCGAGTTCGAAGCCGCACTGGCCGACCCTGCGCGCACCGAGCCGATCACCGAGCTCGACGTCGATGCGCGCCTGAGCGCCGCGCGGGCACGCCGGCCCGGCTTCAAGGGCCTGAGCTTCGGCACGATCGCCGCGTTCAACGCCAACGGCGCGATGCCACATTACCGCGCCACGCTCGAGTCGCACGCGGTGATCGACGTGGCGCGCGGCGGCCTGCTGCTGATCGACTCGGGCGGCCAGTACCTCGGCGGCACCACCGACATCACCCGCGTCTGGCCGATCGGCACGGTCTCGAACGAACAGCGGCGCGACTACACGCGCGTGCTGCAGGGCACGATCGCGCTGAGCCGCACGCGCTTCCCGCGCGGCACCCTGTCACCGATGCTCGACGCGATCGCGCGCGCACCGCTGTGGCGCCACGGACTGGACTACGGCCACGGCACCGGCCACGGCGTGGGCTACTTTCTGAACGTTCACGAAGGCCCGCAAAGCATCTCGAAGGCGATCCCCGACGCGACCATGGCGATGGAGCCCGGCATGATCACCAGCATCGAGCCGGGCCTGTACCGTCCCGGGCGCTGGGGCATCCGGATCGAGAACCTGGTGTTGAACGTGCCGGCGGCGCTGGCCCCGGATGGCAGGGGCAGCTCCGGTGGTGTCGATGAAGTCGGTGGTGCCGGCGCGGCCACGGGCGCGGCTTCCGGTGGTGCGGTTGATCTCGGCAGCGCCGCCGCGACCACCGAGTTCGGCGAGTTCCTCGAGTTCGAGACGCTCACGCTGTGCCCGATCGACACGCGCTGCATCGCGCGCGCACTGCTTCGCGCCGACGAGATCGGCTGGCTCAACGCCTATCACGCCAGCGTGCGCGCACGCCTGAGCCCTCACGTCGACGGCGCCGCACGCACCTGGCTGATCGAACGCACCGAACCGATATGAGCCCTCGCAGCGAAGCGCCTGTGAAACTGCGCAGCGCAGAGGGCTCAGCTCGCGCCAGCACGGTCAATCGTCCCCACCCACCGCGCCGCGGCGCGAGCCCTCGGAGCGAAGCGCCTGTGAAACTGCGCGGCGCAGAGGGTTCAGCTCGCGCCGGCACGGTCAGTCGCCCCCACCTACCGCGCCGCGGCGCGAGCCCTCGGAGCGAAGCGCCTGTGAAACTGCGCGGCGCAGAGGGTTCAGCTCGCGCCACCGGCGCGCCGCGCTTGCAAGTGCAAGGTCGCGGCGCGAGCCGGCGCGGGGCGACGCCCGTGTCGCCCCCGGATCGGACCGCGTGAATTCACCGACGCCCCTGCCGAACGCCGCCGAGGTCATCGGTGTCGACCTGGGCGGCACCAAGATCGAAGCCATCGTGCTCGACACGCAGGGCGCCAGCCTGTGGCGCGAGCGGGTGGCCACGCCAGCGGGCGACTACGGCGGCACCCTGACTGCGATCGCGCAGCTGGTGCGACGCGCCGAGACCGAGCGCGGCCTGAGGCTGGCACCCGTCGGCGTCGGCACCCCCGGCAGCCTGACGCGAGCCGGCCTGATCAGGAATGCCAACTCGACCTGCCTGAACGGTCGCGCGCTCGGGCGCGATCTGGAGTGCGTGCTCGGGCGAGCGGTGCGCATCGCCAACGATGCGAACTGCCTCGCGTTGTCGGAAGCCGGCGACGGCGCCGCGGCCGGCGCCGACGTGGTGTTCGCGGCCATCCTGGGCACCGGCGTGGGCGGTGGCATCGTCGCGCACGGCCGGCTGCTCACCGGCGCCAACGGCCTGGCAGGCGAATGGGGCCACAACCCGTTGCCGTGGAGCGATGCCGCCGACGCGCCGGCACCGGGCTGCTACTGCGGCCGGCGCGGCTGCATCGAATCCTGGCTCAGCGGCCCGGGCCTGGCGCGCGACCACGCGCGACACGCCGCGGCCGGCGCCTCCTCGGGCAACGGGCTCGACGCCCTGCAGATCGGCGAACGCGCCGCGCTGGGCAACGCGGCCTGCATCGCCACGCTGGAGCGCCACGCGCTGCGCCTGGCGCGCGCCCTCGCCGCGGTGATCAACCTGCTCGACCCCGACGTGATCGTGCTCGGTGGCGGCGTGTCCAACCTGGAGCATCTGATCGACCGCGTGACGCGGCATTGGGGCGACTGGGTGTTCAACGCCGGCGCGGTTGGCGCGGCGCGCGAGCCACCGCGCACCCGCCTGGTTCGCAGCCAGCACGGCGATTCATCCGGCGTGCGCGGTGCGGCCTGGCTGTGGCGCGGGACGACACGGTGACGCGCCTTCGGTGAAGCCGCGCGGCGCCTCGCCGCGATCGATCAGGCGTCGCGCACGTCGGCGACCGGCTGAGCGCCGAAGTCGGCCCGGTCGAGGTAAGCCAGCACGCGCGCCGCCGCATCGGCCGCGGAGCTGAGCTGGCCTTTTTCCTTCAGGCCGGTGAACGTGTCACGGTCCGGGAAGCCGGCCGGGTCGGCGCCGCGCATCTGCACCTGCATGTCGGTGTCGATCACGCCGGGCGCGAGCGCCACGACTTTTGCACCGTGCTCGCGGCGCGCTTCATCGAGCGCGAGCGCACGCGAGAAGTGATCCAGCCCGGCCTTGTTGGCGCAATAGGAGGCCTGCCCCGCCATCGCGCGGCGGCCCAGCCCCGATGAGATGTTGAGGATGCGCTTGCGCGCGGTCCACGACCGGGTGGCGCGCAGGAACGCCGCGCTCAGCAGCAGCGGCGCCTCCAGGCCCACGCGCACCGCAGCCGACAACTCCGCATCGCTGCAGTCGTCGAGCGTGCCGATGCGCGTCAGCAGCGCCGCGTTGTTGATCAGCGTGACGGATGCGAATGCACGGGCATCCAGACCCTCGAGCCAGGCCTGCACGCGCGCCGCCGCCGGCAGCGGCAGCGTCAGGTCGATCGCCCACTGCTCGCAAACCGCACCGGCGGCCTGCGCGCGGCCCGTCAGGGCCTCGCTGGTGTGGCGCGACAGGCACAGCAAGGTGTTGCCCGGCACGAGCAACTGCGCTGCGATCGCCGCGCCCATGCCACGCGACGCACCGGTGATGATGAAGAGATGGCCCGCCATCAGGCGCCTGCCATGGAGGCTCGATGGGTGTGACCGATCATCCGTTCAGCTCGCTTTGCTGAACCCCGGCGATCGCCCATTCGCGGCTGGCGTCGATCGGCTTGACCAGTTGCCAGATCTCGTCGAACGGCGTCGCGCCACTGTCCCGGGCTTCGCGGATCAGTCCGTGGAAGCGCACGCTGACGATCTGGCGCTCGGCCTCGGCCGTGAAGTCGAGCACTTCGGCGTCGATCTGCACCACGTCGGTGGTCTGCGCCGCGCTGCCGCGATCCTGCAGATCGAGCTTGACCGCGGCAAACATCTCGGGCGTCGTGAACTGGCGCAGGTCGTTCAGGTCGGCGCTGTCGTTGGCGGCCTGCATGCGGATGAAGATCAGCTTCGCGATCCGCTCGAACGCCTCAGCATCGAAACCGGCCGGAAACGTCGACGCGGCGGGCGCCGGCGTGAACGCCGCTGTGGGTGAAGTCTGACTCCAGCTCGACGACCCACCGGCCGCCTGTGGCTGCGGCGAGCTCGCGCTGCCGGAGAACTGCATGCCGTTCGGCGTGGCCATTCGCGGCGCCGCCGAGCCGCGTGCAAAGCGCGCCATCACGAACCGGATGGCGACGAACGCCGCCACCGCGAGCAGGGCCATCATGATGAAGTTGGCGAATTCCGCGCCCATGCCGAGATGGCTCATCAGCGCCGCCAGTCCGAGCCCGGCGGCGAGGCCGGCGATCGGCCCCATCCACGAGCGCTTGGGCGCAGCCGCCGCGCCCGCGGTGCCGGGCGCATTGGGTGTCGCCTGGGCGGGTTTGGCCGGCAGCGCGGCCGGCGGCGTGCGCGCGGGGATGCTGCGCTTCATGCCGGAGAAGCCGCCGCCACCGAACCGCTTGGCTTCGGCCAGCGTCGGTGCCATGGCGGCACCCGCCACAGCGAACGAGAGGGCCAGGATCAGGGATTTCATGGAGCGTTCCTTGGTTTCGAGTCGGCACGGACCCGCGCTGCGCGAGCTTGCGAGGTTTGGGCGCGATGATACGGGCTGGCTGCCCTTGCGGTGCGCATCTGCGGCTGCGTCTCCAGAAGTCAAGGGGTCGCCGGCGCCATCTTCGTCAGGAGCGTCGCCT
>JBDSBD010000453.1:0-5713 GCA_039921765.1 Burkholderiaceae bacterium | reverse complement strand
GTGGTCGTGGTGCCGGCGGGGCTGTTCGCGCGCGGCATGACAAAGGATCTCCGGGGCAATCTGGGCGCGGCAATGTTCGGGCTCGTGTTCTGGGAGGGGCTGAAGATTGGAGTGACGGTCGTCATGTTGGTGATCGCCACCCGGGTGGTTCCCGGCTTGAACTGGCCGGTTCTGCTGGTCACGATGCTGGTGTGCATGCAGATGAATTGGCTGGCCCTGCTCTGGCGGGGTCGCATCGGAAACGTCGAGAGTCGTTGAGGAAGACATGGCAGCTGAAGGGCACAACGCCTTACCCACGGCGGGCGAATACATCATCCACCATCTGCAGTTCCTGCAGAACAAGCCGCAGACGTCGATCGTTGATTTTTCGGTGATCAACATCGACTCGGTGTTCTTCACCGCGCTGCTGGGTGGGTTGTGCTGCTGGCTGCTCTGGCTGGGTGCGCGCAAGGCCACTTCGGGCGTGCCGGGGCGGTTTCAGGCCGCGATCGAAATCCTCGTCGAGATGGTCGAAACCCAGGCCAAGGGCATCGTTCACAACGCCAACAGCCGGCGCATGGTTGCGCCGCTGGCCCTGGTCGTGTTCGTGTGGATCATGGCGCTGAACATGATGGACCTGCTGGCCGTGGACATGCTGCCGTGGCTGGCCAAGGAGCTGTTCGGCATTCCGTATCTGCGCGTCGTGCCGTCGGCCGACCTGTCCATCACGATGGGCCTTTCGATCGGCGTGCTGCTGGTGTGCCTGTACTACAACGTCAAGATCAAGGGCGCGGGCGGCTGGCTGCACGAGCTCTTCACGGCACCATTCGGCAACAAGTGGTACCTGTACCCGGTGAACTTCTCGATGCAGATCATCGAGTTCGCCTCGAAGACGATTTCGCACGGCATGCGGCTGTTCGGCAACATGTATGCGGGTGAGTTGATCTTCATGCTGATTGCGTTGATGGGCGGGGCCTTCGCGTTCACCGGCACCGGCATCGCGCTGTTTCTCGGCCACATCTTCGCGGGCACCGTGTGGGCGATCTTCCACATCCTGATCATCACGATCCAGGCCTTCGTCTTCATGATGCTGGCGCTTGTCTACGTGGGCCAGGCCCACGACTCGCACTGAGCCGCGTCCTGCGTTTTCGTCGTTTTCTTTTCTCTTAAAAACCCCAAAGGAGTCACCATGGAAGTCATTAGCTTTGTTGCCCTGGCCGCCGGCCTGATCATCGGCCTCGGTGCCATCGGCGCCTGTATCGGCATCGGCATCATGGGCGCCAAGTACCTCGAGTCGGCGGCGCGCCAACCCGAGCTGATGAACGAGTTGCAGACCAAGATGTTCCTGCTGGTCGGCCTGATCGACGCGGCCTTCATCATCGGTGTCGGTATCGCACTGTGGTTCGCCACCGCCAATCCGTTCCTGGCCCAGATCGCCAACCTGCCGAAGTAAGAAGCACTTCAGCCGGCATCCCTCCCTTCGTTCCAGAGGCAACAACGTGAGCATCAACAGTTCGCTGATCGCGCAGTTGATCGTGTTCCTGATCCTGGTCTGGTTCACGATGAAGTTCGTGTGGCCACCCATCGCGCGGGCACTCGATGATCGGGCGCACAAGATCGCTGACGGCCTGTCGGCCGCCGACAAGGCCAAGAGCGAGTTGGCCGTGGCCAACAAGCGCGTCGAGGAGCAGCTTTCCGCGGCCCGCACCGACGCCGCACAGCGCCTCGCCGACGCCGGGCGCCTGGCTCAGACCATGGTCGAAGAGGCCAAGTCCCGAGCCAGCGAAGAAGGCGCCAAGATCATCGCGTCGGCCAAGGCCGAGGCCGAGCAGGAGGCTGCCAAGGCACGCGACAGCCTGCGCGCGCAGGTTGCCGCATTGGCCGTCAAAGGCGCCGAGCAGATCCTGCGCAAGGAAGTCAACACCGGTGTGCATGCCGAGTTGCTGGCGCAATTGAAGGCCGAGCTATGAGCGACACCCTTCGCTCGATCGGAGCCTGAGCGCCATGGCCGAGCTTGCAACCCTGGCACGCCCTTACGCCGAGGCGCTTTTCCAGGTCGCCGCGACCGGCGATCTGAAGCAGGCGACCGAGCAGATCGATGCGCTCGCCGCCGTGGCTGCGAACCCGCAGATGCGCCAGTTCGCCGGTGACCCGAAGGTCGGCGATACGCAGGTCTTCGATGTGATGGCCGCGGTGGTCGCCACCCGGCTGTCGGCACCGCTTTCGAGCATGGCGCAAAACCTGCTGCGCACCGTCATCGACAACGATCGCCTCGCGGTGTTGCCGGCCATCGCCGCGCAACTCCAGGTGCTCGTGAACGAGCACTCGGGGGTCGCCGACGCCACCGTCTACAGCGCGTTTCCGATCGAACCGGCGCAGCTGGCCGAGTTGGCCGGCGTGCTCGAAAAGCACTTCGGCCGCAAGTTGAACGCCAGCGTGCAGCTTGCGCCCGAACTGATCGGCGGCATTCGCGTGGTGGTTGGCGACGAGGTGTTCGACACCTCGGTCAAGGCGCGTCTTGAACAAATGAAGGCGGCGCTCACGGCCTGAAGGCCGCGGCGCGCTTGCTCACCGGAGACCTCCTAGACATTGGAGATAGGCATGAACCTCAATCCCGCAGAAATTTCCGAACTCCTCAAGAGCCGCATCGAAGGCCTGGGTGCATCGACCGACATTCGCAACCAGGGCAGCGTCGTGTCGGTGACCGACGGCATCTGCCGCGTGCACGGCCTGTCGGACGCCATGCAGGGCGAAATGCTCGAGTTTCCGGCCGCACCCGACGGCTCCCCCAGCTACGGCCTGGCGCTGAACCTCGAACGCGACTCGGTCGGCGTGGTGATCCTGGGTGAGTACGAACACATCTCCGAAGGCGACACGGTCAAGTGCACCGGCCGCATTCTCGAGGTGCCGATCGGCCCCGAACTGAAGGGCCGTGTCGTCAATGCGCTGGGTGCGCCGATCGATGGCAAGGGGCCGATCAACGCCAAGCTGTCGGCACCGATCGAGAAGATCGCTCCGGGCGTGATCGCGCGCAAGTCGGTCGACCAGCCGATGCAGACCGGCCTCAAGTCGATCGACTCGATGGTGCCGATCGGCCGGGGCCAGCGCGAGTTGATCATCGGCGACCGCCAGACGGGCAAGACCGCCGTGGCGATCGACACGATCATCAACCAGAAGGGTCAGCACATGACCTGCATCTACGTTGCGATCGGCCAGAAGGCGAGTTCGGTGAAGAACGTGGTGCGGGCGTTGGAGGCCAACGGCGCGATGGAGTACACCATTGTCGTGGCCGCCACCGCCGCCGAGTCCGCAGCGATGCAGTATGTGTCGGCCTACTCGGGTTGCACGATGGGCGAGTACTTCCGCGACCGCGGCGAAGACGCGCTGATCGTCTACGACGATCTGAGCAAACAGGCTGTGGCCTACCGTCAGGTCTCGCTACTGCTGCGCCGCCCGCCGGGCCGCGAAGCCTTCCCTGGCGACGTGTTCTATCTCCACTCGCGCCTGCTCGAGCGCGCCGCGCGCGTCAACGAGCACTACGTCGAAACCTTCACCAAGGGTGAAGTCAAGGGCCGCACCGGCTCGCTCACCGCGCTGCCGATCATCGAAACCCAGGCCGGCGACGTGTCGGCGTTCGTGCCGACCAACGTGATCTCGATCACCGACGGCCAGATCTTCCTGGAGACTTCGCTCTTCAACGCCGGCATCCGTCCCGCCATCAACGCCGGCATCTCGGTGTCGCGGGTCGGCTCGGCGGCGCAGACCAAGGTCATCAAGGGCCAGTCGGGCGGTATTCGCACCGACCTGGCGCAATACCGCGAGCTGGCGGCGTTCGCGCAGTTCGCTTCCGACCTCGACGAAGCCACCCGCAAGCAGCTCGACCGCGGCGCGCGCGTCACCGAACTGCTCAAGCAGAACCAGTATTCGCCGCAGCCGATCAGCCTGATGGGCGCGACCCTGTTCGCGGCCAACAAGGGCTTCATGGACGATGTGGAAGTGAAGAAGATCCTGGCGTTCGAGAGCGGCCTGCACACGCACCTGAAGACCAGCCACGCGGGCCTGCTGAAGAAGATCGAGGACAGCAAGGCGCTCGACAAGGATTCGGAAGCCGAATTGAACACCGCGATCACGGCGTTCAAGAAGTCCTTCGCCTGAAATGACGATCCTCACGTCACTTCGTTCCTGCCCCCTCGGGGGGACACGTGGTCGCCTGACGGCGCAATAGGAGATTCGTCATGGCAGCAGGCAAGGAAATCCGCGGCAAGATCAAGTCGGTGGAGAACACCAAGAAGATCACCAAGGCCATGGAGATGGTCGCCGCATCGAAGATGCGCAAGGCCCAGGAGCGCATGCGCGCGGCGCGTCCCTACGCCGAGAAGATTCGCAACCTGGCGGCCCATCTCTCGCAGGCCACGCCCGAATACAAGCACCCGTTCATGGTCGTCAACGACGCCAAGCTGCCCGCCGGCTTCATCGTCGTGACCACCGACAAGGGCTTGTGCGGCGGCCTCAACACGAACGTGCTGCGCGCGCTCACGACCAAGCTGCGCGAGCTCGACGATCAGGGCATCAAGAGCGAAACGGTGGCGATCGGCAACAAGGGATTCGGCTTCCTGAACCGGATCGGTGCGAAGGTCGTCTCGAACGCGACCCAGCTCGGCGATGCGCCGACCCTGGACAAGCTCATCGGCCCGGTCAAGGTGCTGTTCGACGCCTACGCCGAAGGCAAGCTGAGCATGGTGTACGTGGCCTACACGCGCTTCATCAACACGATGAAGCAGGAGGCGATGGTCCAGCAACTGCTACCGCTGCCGCATGGCAGCCTGGTGGCCGACAAGGCGCACGGCTGGGACTATCTGTACGAGCCCGATGCGCCGACCGTGATCGACGAGTTGCTGGTGCGCTACACCGAGGCCCAGGTGTACCAGGCGGTGGCCGAGAACATGGCGAGCGAGCAGTCGGCGCGCATGGTGGCGATGAAGTCCGCCACCGACAACGCCGGCAACGTGATCGACGAACTCAAGCTCGTCTACAACAAGGCGCGCCAGGCGGCGATCACCAAGGAACTGTCTGAGATCGTCGCGGGGGCTGCCGCCGTTTAGGCGGTCGGCTCAGCGCAGATTCGGTAAAGGCTCACGTGAACACAGTGAACGTTAAGCGAGCGAATGCGAGCGGCCGGAGCCACATCGCCGCCGGGGCGACCGCTCTCTCCAGTGGGCGCCCAGGGCACGCACGGTTTGAACATCAAGATCTGAAGAGTAAAAGGAAAAATCATGGCTGACGGCAAGATTGTCCAGTGCATCGGCGCGGTGGTGGACGTCGAGTTTCCCCGCGACGCAATGCCCAAGATCTACGACGCACTGAAGATGGAGGGCGGCGAGCTGACACTCGAAGTGCAGCAACAGCTCGGCGACGGCGTGGTGCGAACCATCGCGCTCGGATCGAGCGACGGCCTGCGCCGCGGCCTGATGGTGTCGAGCACCGGCAAACCGATCTCGGTGCCGGTCGGTCGCGCCACGCTCGGGCGCATCATGGATGTGCTCGGCCGCCCGATCGACGAGCGCGGGCCGGTCAGCCAGGAGCTGACCATGTCGATCCACCGCAAGCCGCCGGCCTACGACGAGCTCAGCCCGTCGCAGGACCTGCTGGAAACCGGCATCAAGGTGATCGACCTGATCTGCCCGTTCGCCAAGGGCGGCAAGGTCGGCCTGTTCGGCGGCGCCGGTGTCGGCAA
>JBDSBD010000452.1:0-6174 GCA_039921765.1 Burkholderiaceae bacterium | reverse complement strand
AGCGGTTGTTGGTGTGCCTGCTGCGCGGTTCGGTCAGCTGCGGCCCGCAGGGTCGTGGAGCTCAGCCACGATGGAGAGCTCGCCGGTCCGCAGTTCGTCGTTGTTGCGTGCTTCAGCCAGCTCGGTGGCCACTTCCGCACGCGTCAACGACGGGCCCGTGGCCGGTGCGACGTACGACAGCTCGCCGTTGACGAGTGCGCCGGCAGCGTGGGCCGCGTTCAGGTCGGCGACGACGGCGGCACGGGAGACGTGGGAGACGACCGGCTGCGCATAGGTATAGCTGGAGCCTTCGGCATACGCGCCCAGCGAAGTGGCGAAGGTGACCGCGGCGACGGCGGCGAGGGTGGTGATGTTCATGATGAGTTCCTGGGGTGGGTTGAACGGTTGGATCGAATGGGCTGCGTCGCTCATGGCGTTGCAGTTATTCAGTTAGACGGCGAACCGAGGGTAAACGTGACATGGTCATGCCAGCGGTAGACAAAGGCTGGCGCGACGATCACGCTGCGCCCGCGGCCCGAGGCCGTACGCAGTCTGCTGACGCAGATGCTGGGCCTTGGCGCCGATCGATCGAGCGCTGTCTCATGGGCATTGCGCAGGATCGGCGAGCGCGCCGCCGCGTTGTCCTGATGGCGACGCGCTGGCATGGAAACGGCGTCCAGGTCTGGCTGCAGTCGTTCGTGCGCCTGCTGCGCGCCCCGGTCAGCTGCGGCTCGAACCGTTGCGGATTGGCTCCGCGAACGTGAATTCGCCACTGCGCAGCAGTTCGTGGTTGTTGCGCGCTTCGGCCAGCTCGGTGGCCACGTCCGCGCGGGTCAACGTGGGACCCGTGACCGGTGCGACGTACGACAGTTCGCCGTTGACGAGCGCGCCGGCAGCGCGGGCCGCGTTCAGGTCGGCGACAACGGCGGCACGGGAGACGTGGGAGATGACGGGCTGCGCATAGTCATAGGTGGAGCCTTCGGCGTACGCGCCCAGCGAGGTGGCGAAGGAAACCGCCGCGACGGCAGCAAGAGTGGTGATGTTCATGATGAGTTCCTGGGGTAGGTTGAACGGTTGGGATGAATGGGCTGCATCGCTCATGGCGTCGCAGTTATTCAGTTAGACGAGGAACCGAGGGTAAACGTGACATCCACATCGAAGAAAAATGTGGCAAGCGAGAAGGCACGATCGCCTTGTGCCGTGTGCCTGCGCCGCGCCCGGGCCAGGCGCCGCCGATCCTGGCGCCGAGTTTGCTAACCTGCACGCGAAGGAGATCGGTCCGATGACACCCTGCTTCGACGAAATGCGCATCGACGCCACGGCGGTGCGCGAACACTATCGAGGCTACGAGCGCTGGTTGGCCGACCAGACGGGCGACTCGATGCGTGCGCGCCGCGAGGAGGCGGCGACGATCTTTCGCCGCGTCGGCATCACCTTCGAGGTGTACGGCGCGACGCAGGACGACACGAACGCGCAGAACGCGGGCGGCGAGCGGCTGATCCCGTTCGACCTGATCCCGCGCGTGATTCCGGCCCACGAATGGCGCGAGATGGAGCGCGGACTGGTGCAGCGTGTCACGGCGCTAAACCGCTTCATCCACGACACCTACCACGGCCAGGAAATCGTGCGCGCCGGCGTGGTGCCGGCCGAACAAGTCCTGAACAACGCACAGTACCGCGTCGAGATGCAAGACGTGGATGTCCCGGGTGGCGTCTACGCGCAGATCGCCGGCATCGACATCGTGCGCGCCGCCCATGCCGATGGCTCGGGCAGCTACTGCGTGCTCGAAGACAACTTGCGCGTGCCCAGCGGCGTGAGCTACATGCTCGAGAACCGCAAGATGATGATGCGGCTGTTCCCCGAGCTGTTCAACCGGCACCGCGTCGAGCCGGTCGCGCACTACCCCGACCTGCTGCTCGAGACCTTGCGCGCGGTCGCTCCGGCTGCGGTGAGCGAGCCGACCGTCGTGGTGCTGACGCCCGGCATGTACAACAGCGCGTACTTCGAGCATGCGTTCCTTGCGCAGCAGATGGGCGTCGAGCTGGTCGAGGGGCAGGATCTGTTCGTCAAGGACGGCTTCGTCTACATGCGCACCACGCAGGGTCCGAAGCGGGTCGACGTGATCTATCGCAGGGTCGACGACGACTATCTGGACCCGCACGCGTTCCGCGCCGAGTCGACCCTGGGCTGTGCCGGCCTGCTCGCGGCCTGCCGCGCCGGCAACGTGGCGGTGTCGAACGCGATCGGCACCGGCGTCGCTGACGACAAGTCGATCTATCCGTACGTCCCGAAAATGATCGAGTTCTACCTCGGCGAGAAGCCGATCCTCGCCAACGTGCCGACCTGGTCGTGCCGAGTCGCCGACGATCTGAAGTACGTGCTCGAGCACCTGGACGAACTGGTGGTCAAGGAGGTGCACGGCGCGGGGGGCTACGGCATGCTGGTCGGCCCGGCGGCGAGCCGCCAGCAGATCGAGGACTTTCGCCGTGCGCTGCTCGCCAACCCGGCCCGCTACATCGCACAGCCGACGCTCGCCTTGTCGACCTGTCCGACCTATGTGGACAGCGGCGTCGCACCGCGCCACATCGACCTGCGCCCCTTCGTGCTGTCGGGCAAGGAGGTGCAGATGGTGCCGGGCGGGCTCACGCGCGTGGCGCTCAAGGAGGGCTCGCTGGTTGTCAACTCCTCGCAGGGCGGCGGGACCAAGGACACCTGGGTGCTGGAAGAGCGATAGCCGGGAGGATGCAATGCTGTCGCGAACCGCCGATCACCTGTTCTGGATGGCACGCTACATGGAGCGTGCAGAGAACACGGCCCGCATGCTGGATGTGACCTACGAGGCCTCGATGCTGCCGCAATCGAGCGGCGCCGCGGAGGAGGGCTGGACCGGCTTGCTCGGCATCAGCGAGCTCACCGAAGACTTTGCCAGCCACTACCCCACGCTCACGCCCGAGAACGTGATGCGCTACATGGTGAGCGACGCGCGCAACGGCTCGAGCATCCGCAGCTGCCTGCACGCGGCGCGCGAGAATGCCCGCGCGGTGCGCGGCACGCTCACCACCGAAGTCTGGGAAACGCAGAACCAGACCTGGCTCGAGTTCCAGCGCATGGAAGCTGACGAGTCCTTCCTGCGCGACCCGAGCCGCATGTTCGAGTGGGTCAAGTTTCGCTCTCACCTGTCGCGGGGTGTGACGGCGGGCACGATGTTGCAGGATGAGGCCTTCCACTTCCTGCGCATCGGCAGCTTTCTGGAGCGCGCCGACAACACCGCGCGGCTGCTCGATGTCAAGTTCCATGCGGTGCACAGCGAATACCACGGCGGCCCGAGCGGTGCTGCCCTGGCCAAGGACATCGAGATCGATTTCTATCACTGGTCGGGCATCTTGCGTTCGGTCTCGGGCTTCGAGGTCTATCGCAAGGTGTACCGCGACGTGATCCGTCCCGAGAAAGTGGCCGAGCTGCTGATCCTGCGCGCCGACATGCCGCGCTCGCTCGCCGCGTGCATGCAGGAGGTGGTGGCCCACCTGCGCCGGGTGGCCAACGAGCAGTCGGTCGAGACGCTGCGGCACGCGGGACGGCTGCAGGCCGACCTTCAGTACGGGCGCATCGACGAGATCCTCGCGACCGGCCTGCATGCCGACCTGACGCAGTTTCTCGAGCGCGTGGGCACGCTCGGCGTGGGCATCAGCCGCGATTTCCTGATCCCGGTGGCCGCCGCATGACGCGACGCGCGAGGACAAACGTCATGCATGGCTCCACCTCGCTCGGGACGACCCTGCTGCTCGTCGGTGGGGCCATCGTGCTCACGCTGGTCTGCACCCTCGTCGCCATCAATTTCACGCCAGGCGAGGCGACGATCAAGCAGCGCATCGAGCGCCTGTATCCGCTCGAGGATCCCCGGTTCGTGCGCGAGCTCGGCCTGTTGCTCGGGCCGCCGTTCGTTGCCGGAAACCGTTATCGGCTGCTGCGCAACGGCGAGGAGATCTTTCCGCCCATGCTCGCGGCGATTCGTGGCGCACGGACATCGATCACGTTCGAGACCTACATCTACTGGTCGGGCGCCATCGGGCGCGAGTTCGCCGACGCGCTCTCCGAGCGCTCGCGCCAGGGCGTGGCGGTGCATGTGTTGCTCGACTGGATGGGCAGCGCCAAGATCGACGAGGCCCTCATCACCGAGATGACCGACGCCGGCGTGCACATCGAGAGGTTTCACCCGCCGCATTGGTCGCACCTCGGGCGCTTCAACAACCGGACCCACCGCAAGCTGCTGGTCGTCGACGGGCGGATCGGGTTCACCGGTGGCGTCGGGATCGCGCCGCAGTGGACCGGCAACGCACAGGATCCCGAACACTGGCGCGACAGCCATTTCCAGATCGACGGCCCGGTGGTGGCACAGATTCAGGCTGCGTTCCTGGACAACTGGGTCAAGGCGACCGGTGAGGTCCTCCACGGCCCGAACTACTTTCCGGTGCTCGAGCCGGTTGGCGACGGACTCGGGCAGGTGTTCAGCAGCTCGCCGAGCGGGGGCAGCGAGAACATGCACCTGATGTATCTTTTCGCGATCAAGGCCGTCTCGCATTCAATCGACCTCTCCGCGTCGTACTTCGTGCCCGACGAGCTGACCTCGGACGCTCTGGTTGAAGCCATGCAGCGGGGCGTCAAGCTGCGCATCGTCGTGCCGGGGCCGCACATCGACAGCGAGACCGTGCGCAGCGCGTCACGCGCGCGCTGGGGCCCCTTGCTGGCCGCCGGCGCGCTGATCGCCGAGTACCAGCCGACGATGTTTCACTGCAAGGTGATGATCGTCGATGGGCTGCTCGTCTCCGTCGGCTCGACGAACTTCGACAACCGCTCGTTCCGGCTCAACGACGAGGCCACGCTCAACATCGTCGACGCCGACTTCGCCGCAGAGCAGACGACGGTCTTCGAGGCCGACCTGGAGCATGCGCAGGCGATCTCGCATGCGCAATGGCTGGCGCGGCCATGGCGCGAGAAGCTCGGTGACCGGCTGGCTTCGTTGATCGGCGCGCAACTGTGACGATCGGCGTGGCGCTGCTGCCGCGCTGAAACCGGCCCGCTCCCTCCTGCGAGGGAGGCGCCTTGGTGGGTGTCGCGCGACGCCGTCTTCCTCCCTCGGCGGGATGTTCGCTGCGGCCCGGCGCGACCAGACTGCAGCGCATCCGATTCAACTGCGAGGGAGCGCAAGATGGCCCGATTCAGCTTCTGTCGGCTTGCGCCATTTGCAAGCCCTGGTGCCGGTCTGCGGCGGGCTGCGCCTCGCCCCTGGATGATCCCGACCGACCTCGGTCTCCATCTCGATCCCGACCGCGAAGGCGCAGCGCGCGGTCCGGGTTGGTTCGATTCGAGCTGGGAGTTGCAGTGCGGCCTCGAGGTCCGCGAGGGCCTGCCGGTCGACGCCAGGCTGCACGAGTGGCTGATGGCCGCGCTGGTGCCGCCGCACCGAGCCGCGCGCTGATCGGCTCGGCGCACACTGGCAGGTGCGCCCGGTTCGCCCGTTCAACGCCGGACGATCGCGCCGGTGCGCGCAAGTTCGAGCGCGACCGCCTCGCCCAGCTCGATCACCGCCATCGCGTAGTAGCTCGACCAGTTGTAGCGCGTGATGGCGTAGAAGTTCGCGCTGCCGGCCACGTAGCTCGGTGCCGCTTCGCCGTTCTGCAACTCGACCAGCGCGAGCTTCATCGCCGCAGGCGCAGCGGCGGCGGTCGAGGCCGGCGCCGCACCCTGTCCCGCGGATGGCGTGGGAGTCGCCGTGGCGGCAGCGCTTGCGGGGGCGGTGGACGGTGCGGATGCGGTGGACGCAGCAGCGGCGGCGAAGGCAAGGGCGCCCGACGTCGTCGACGCAGCAGCGGTCGCAGTGATGCCCGGGGCAGCCGCGAGGCCCGAAGCCGGCGCCGAGGCCGTGGCCGACGTGGCGGACGTCGCTGCAACCACCGCCGCTGCCGCACCGCCGCGTGCCTCGAACGCCAGCGCCGCCGCATCGAGCCGGGCGCCGTGGGTCGCGAACTCGGCCGTCGTGAAGGTGGGCAGGATGTCGGGCACGAGCATCAGGGCGCGCTCGTGCGCATCCACCGGAGCGGCCACCTCGAAGCGGGTCGGCAGGCCGCGCTGCCAGCCGAACTCGGCCAGATAGTGGGCGACGCTGCCGACGACGTCGGCGCCGCTGCGGTGCAGGTC
>JBDSBD010000451.1:0-2674 GCA_039921765.1 Burkholderiaceae bacterium | reverse complement strand
GCGGCGGGGGCCGCAGGCGCTCCCAGGCGCGTGCGATCTGCAGCACGCCGAGGTCGTCGAAGCGCGCGCCGACGATCTGCAGCCCGATCGGCAGGCCGCTCGTCGTGTAGCCGCAGTTGATGCTGATGGCCGGCTGCTCGCTCATGTTGTAGGGCAGGGTGAAGGCGATGTGCTCGAGCGGGCGCCCCGCGTCGTCGGTCGGGCTGGCGAGTTCGGCTGCGAACGCGGTGATCGGCGCCGTGGGGGAGAGCACGTAGTCGAAGCGCGCGCAGGCTGCCACTGCGGCGTCGCGCATCGCGGCCATCTGGCTGTAGCCGGCGTAGAGCTGGGCCGCGCTCAGGTGCGCGCCGCCGCGCGCCCATTCGACGATGAACGGCAGCACCTTGGCGCGTCGCTCGGCCGGCAGCGCGCTGATGTCGAGCCACGAGCGCAGGCGCCAGAAGGCATCCATGCCGTCGATCATGGCGCGCGTCATGAACGGTCCCATCGGCTCGACCACCGCGCCGGCAGCCTCGAGGGTCCGGCCCGCGGCCTGAGCTGCCGCGCGCACCTGCGGATCGAGGTCCAGGCCCCAGCCGGGGTCGAGCTGCAGGCCGAAGCGCAGGCCTTTCAGGTCGCGCTCGAGTCGGCTCCATTCGATCGCCTGGTAGGGCAGGCTCATCGTGTCGCGCGCGTCGGGCAGGCTCAAGGTGGCCATCATCAGCGCGGCGTCGGCAACGCTGCGCGTCATCGGCCCGGCCACCCGACCTGCATAGGGTGGATGGATCGGGATGCGCCCAAGGCTGGGTTTCAGGCCGACGATGCCACACCAGCTTGCCGGCAGGCGCACCGAGCCGCCGATGTCGGTGCCGATGTGCAGCGGGCCGTAGCCGGCCGCGGCTGCGGCGCCCGCGCCGGCGCTGCTGCCGCCCGGACCCTTGCTCAAGTCCCACGGGTTGCGCGCCAGCGCGTGAAAACTCGACAGGCCCGACGAGAGCATGCCGTAGTCGGGCATCGTGGTCTTGCACACGATCACCGCGCCGGCCTCGCGCAGCCGCGCTGCCGGCGGCGCGTCGCGCTCGGCCGGCACGAGCATGGTCGCGCCGGTGCCGAGCGGGATCGGCACGCCCTGCGTGGCGATGTTCTCCTTGATCGTCACCGGGACGCCGTCCAGAGCGCCCTGCGGCGCGCCTTTCAGCCAGCGCGCCTGCGCGGCTTCGGCCTGCGCCAGTGCGGCCTCGGCATCGAGTGCGTAGGTGGCGTGCAACTGCGGCTCGCAGGCGGCGATGCGCGCGAGCACCGAGCGCGTCACCTCGACCGGCGAAAGCGCCTTGCTGCGATAGGCGGCGAGCAGCTCGACCGCGCTCAGGTCATGCAGGGAAGTCATCGAATCGTCCGTGTAGTCAGACAGGAACACACATCTGGAAGCGTTGCGCGGCAGGTCGCCGCAAGCGCAACCGAGGAAGCGCAACCGCACCGAGAGAAGGCTGTCCACTCGGTGCGATCCGGCGCGCTGCGGCGCCTGGGTTCACCCGATCACTGCCAGGTCAGCGCCGCGAGGTCGTTGGCGAAGATCGGCGAGCTGCTCCACATCCCCTTCAGGTGCTTGTTGCCCACCGCCACCTGTGGCAGCTGGAACAGATAGGCGTTGACCGAGTCGTTGGCAAGCTGGCGCTGGATGTCGCCCAGCACCTGCAGCCGCGCCTTCGGGTCGGTGGTCTCGTTGTACTTGGCGTACAGCGCGTTATAGGCCGGTGAGTTGTAGCCGTAGTAGTAGTTCGGATCGGCATAGCGGTCGAAGTCGAGCGGCTCGACGTGGCTGATCACGGTCAGGTCGAAGTTGCCCTTGAACGTGCCCGAGAGCCACTGCGCCCACTCGACGTTCTCGATCTTCGCGATCACGCCGACCTTGGCGAGCTGCGCCGCGATGATCTCGCCGCCCTTGCGCGCATAGTTCGGCGGTGGCAGGGTCAGGGTCACGTTCAGCGGCAACGCGACGCCGGCTTCCTTGAGCAGCGCCTTGGCCTTCTCGGGGTTGTACGGGTTCACGCCGGTCAGGTCGACATAGCCGGCGTCGCTGGGCACCATGTGGCTGCCGATCGGCGTGCCCAGGCCTTCCATTGCGCCGTCGATGATCGCCTTGCGGTCGATGGCTGCGGCCAGCGCGCGGCGCACGCGCACGTCGTCGAAGGGCTTCCGCTTGTTGTTGATCGTCATGATGGTCTTGCCCTCGGTGCCGCCGACGACGACCGAGAAGCGCGGGTCGCTGCGCAGCTGCTGCAGGCTCTCGAACGCCCCGAAGCGCGGCATGCCGTCAATGTCACCGGCGAGCAAGGCCGCCATCTGCGCCGCGTTGTCGTTGATGAAGCGGAACGTCACCTTGTTCATCTTCACCGCCGCGGCATTGCGATAGCCCTCGTTCTTCACCAGCGTGATGGCCGAGCCCTTGGCCCAGTTCTAGAGCTTGTACGGTCCGGTGCCGATCGGCTGGGTGGCCGTGGTGGCGGCACTCTTCGGATCGAGGATGACCGCGGGGTTCTCGCCCATGCGGAACAGGAAGTTGCCATCGGGGCGGTTCAGCACCACGATCACGGTGTAGGGGTCGGGCGTGTCGATGCGGCTGATGTTGTCGAACACCGCCTTCTTCGCCTTGTTGGTCGATGTCGGTGCCTTCGCGCGCTCGAAGCTGAACTTC
>JBDSBD010000450.1:0-7099 GCA_039921765.1 Burkholderiaceae bacterium | reverse complement strand
GCGTGTGAATCTCGTCGATGAACAGGATCACCGCGCCGGCAGCCGCCACGACCTCGTCGACAATCGCCTTCAGGCGCTCCTCGAACTCGCCACGGAACTTCGCGCCGGCAAGCAGCAAGGCCATGTCGAGCACCAGCACGCGCTTGCTCTTGAGCGACTCCGGCACCTCGCCAGCAACGATGCGCTGCGCCAGGCCTTCGACGATGGCGGTCTTGCCCACGCCGGGCTCGCCGATCAGCACGGGATTGTTCTTGGTGCGACGCTGCAGCACCTGGATGGCGCGGCGGATCTCGTCATCTCGACCGATCACCGGGTCGAGTTTGCCGGCGCGCGCGCGCTCGGTCAGGTCGAGCGTGTACTTTTTCAGCGCCTCGCGCTGGCATTCGGCGTCGGCCGAGTCGACCGACTGGCCGCCGCGCACCGCGTCGATCGCACCTTCGAGCGCCTTGCGGGTCAGACCGTGGCCGCGCACGATGCCGGCCAGATCGATCTTGGCATCACAGAGGGCAAGCAGGAACATCTCGCTGGCGATGAACTGGTCACCGCGCTTGCCCGCCTCCTTTTCGGCTGCCTGCAGCAGCGACGCCAGATCCCGACTCGGCTGAACCACCTGGCCACTGCCCTGCACTTGAGGCAGGCCCTTGATCAGGGTATCGAGCGCGGTCTTCAACCCGCCGCTGCTGGCCCCAGCGCGCTCGAGCAAGGACTTCGGCCCGTCGGTCTGCACCAGCATGGCCGCCAGCAGGTGGGCCGGCTCGATGTAGGGGTTGTCGTTGGTGACGGCGAGGCTCTGGGCATCAGCCAGCGCTTCCTGGAACTTGGTGGTGAGTTTGTCGATCCGCATGGGGAAAATCCTCCGATTGCGAATGATTTGAGGAGCGGTGCCCTGTTTTTCAAGGCGCGGCAGACAACCGCGGAGCGCTTTCGCCAGACGGCTTGCGCGCGATCAAGATCGCGAGCGGGGTGAGCGGGTGACAGCGTACTCGGCCCGCCGATGCGGGTCCAGCGCGCTCAAGCGTTACCGGCCACGATGCCCCAGCGTGCCAGCGCCGTGTCGTCGCTGCTGCGCGCGTCGACCCAACGTGCGCCTTCGGGGGTCTGCTCCTTTTTCCAGAACGGTGCCTGCGTCTTCAGGTAGTCCATAAGGAACTCGCAGGCCTGGAAGGCCTCGCCACGGTGCGCCGCGGTCACAGCCACCATCATGATCTGGTCGGTGGGCTGCAGCAACCCGATCCGGTGCACGACGCGCGCACCGCGGATCGCAAAGCGGCGCACCGCCTCGTCGATCATCGCCTCGATCGAGGCTTCGGTCATGCCGGGGTAGTGTTCGAGTTCCATCGAGCCGACCGCGTGCGCGTCGTTGCGGTCGCGCACGGTGCCGACGAAGGTAGCCACCGCGCCAACGCCGGCATCGGCGGCGCGCAGTGCGGCGACTTCGGCGCCGAGGTCAAAATCGGCCGTCTGCACGACAACGCGCGGCACCGTCACTTCGCGACCTTCCAATGACGTCGGGCCTTCACGCGATCGCAGGCGGCCTCGCGCGTGCCAGCCAATTGCGGCCCTTTCAAGGCCATCTTCAGCCCCCCGTCACCGGTGGAAAGAACGCGAGTTCGGCGCCCCCGGAGACGAGCGCCGATTCGTCGCACAGCACCTGATTCAGCGCGCTGCGCAGCGTGCGCCTGCGCGCCAGGGCCTCGGCATGGACGCCGCCGCGTGCGATCAACGCGTCGCGCACGAGCCCGACCGTCATGCCGTCAGCGACCTCGATCGCTTCGCCTGGCCCCAAGGCCTCGCGGATCGACGCAAAGTAGCGCACGGCGAGCTTCATCACAGCACCTCGGCAAACGATAGGTAGTCCACTGTATCGCCAACCCGAATCGCCTGGTTTGAAGGGTTGTCGACCAAACCGTCGGCCCAGACGGCGGAGGTGAGCACGCCCGAGCTCTGGTTGGGGAAAAGATCCAGGCCGCCCCGGTCATTGCACCGCACGCGCAGGAACTCGCGTCGCCGATCCGGCTTGGGCCAATCGAAATCGGCGCGCATCGGTGTGCGTTTCGGCGCAATGTCTGCCGCGCCCTGAAGCCGCAGCAGCACCGGCCGCACCATCAGCAAGAAGGTGATGAAGCTCTACACCGGATTGCCGGGCAGGCCGATGAAATAAGCCGACGCGGCGCGGCCCGCCGTCTCGTCCGGTGCTGCGCCAGAGCGCCGCACCTCGCCATAGGCGAGTGGCTTGCCCGGCTTGATCGCCATCTGCCACAGCTCGATATGACCCTCGGCCTGCACGGCCGGGCGTATGTGGTCTTCCTCACCGACCGAGACGCCGCCCGACGTGACGATGAGATCATGCCCGAGCGCCGCGTTGCGCAACGCGGCGCGCGTGGCGTCGAGGCGGTCGGGCACGATACCAAGATCGGTGCACTCGCAACCCATCGCCTGGATCAGCGCGCGCAGCGTGAAGCGGTTCGAGTTGTAGATGGCGCCGCGTGGCATGTGCTGCGGAGCCACATCGCCGGGCATCACCAACTCGTCGCCAGTGGACAGCAGCGCCACGCGCGGGCGCCGCGCAACGCTCAGCATTGCGGCGCCCACTGCGGCGGCCAGGCCGAGTGCTTGCGGGGTCAGCCGGATCCCGGCACTCAGCACCACCTGGCCGGCCCGCACATCCTCGCCACGACGGCGAATCCATTGCCCCGCGGCCGGCACCGCGTTCACGCGCACCCCCTGCGGCAAGACCTCGCACTGCTCCTGCATCACCACCGCGTCCGCGCCCGCAGGCACCTGGGCACCGGTAAAGATGCGCGCCACGGTTGCGGGCTCCAGCGCCTGGCCGACCACGCCGGCCGGTATGCGCTGGCTCATCGGGAGCACGACACCGGGCTCGGTGACATCGGCGCAGCGCACGGCATAGCCGTCCATCGAGGTGTTGTCGGCCGGCGGCACGTCGACCCCGGCGCGCAGATCTTCGCTCAGCACCCGGCCAAGCGCGTCGAACGTGGCGATACGCTCGGCTTCAGCCAGTGGGTGGATCGCGCCGGTCAGTCGATTCAGTGCCTCGTCCAACGAGAGCATCGGCGGGCGGGGCGAAGGCGGCGGAGCGGTGACGGTACTCATAGCGTGCGGGGTTGCCAAGAAGGAATTGAGCAATGCCGTCGGCATCGTTCAGGTCGAGCACCGGCAGGCCTGTGGGTTCGGGCAGCAGCTCCGGGCTGTCGGTGGCGATGGCCACGACGAAAGGATCGTTCGGATACTGCACTGGTTTGGCAGTCGCGGCACGCCAGATCTCGATCTTGAGCAGGTCGGCGTGCTTGAAACCTTCCACGAGCACCCAGTCGCACTCGAACAACTCCGCAATCAGCTGATGTGCGGTGGGCTCGATGGGTACCTCGAACTCGCGGATCTTGACCAACCGGTGGCGTGATCCGACCACCACTTCGAAGGCGCCCGCCTCACGGTGGCGATACGAGTCCTTGCCCGGATGGTCGATGTCGAAGGCATGGTGCGCATGCTTGACGACCGACACGCGCTGTCCGGCGTGGCGCAGCCGTGCGATCAGTTGCTCGACCAGCGTCGTCTTTCCCGAGCCCGAGTAGCCGCAAAACCCGATGACCTTCATTCAGCCATTGTCGGCGATGAAGCGTTTGACCTGCTCCACGTCGGGCGCCATCACCGTGAAGCGCTTGGGGAGTTGCTCGATCCCGCGCAATGCCTGCGGGCGCGGAGGCTCGCGGCCGATGGCATCGTGCACCGTCTGCGCGAACTTGGCGGCCTGCGCGGTCTCGAGCACGATCGTCGGTACACCGCGGCGCAGGTACCCGCGCGCGACCTTCAGGCCATCGGCGGTATGCGTATCGATGACGGTCGAGAAGCGTCGGTCGGTGTCGCGGATCATCTCGAGCCGATCGGCATGGGTGCTGCTGCCCGAGACGAAGCCGAAGCTTGCGACGCGGGCAAACTCTTCAGGTTCCAGCGTGAAGACGCCGTGGCGCTCGATCTCGCCCTTGAACAGCTCGCGCGTGCGCGCACCGTTGCGGTCCAGCAGATCGAAGATGAAACGCTCGAAGTTCGAGGCCTTGCTGATGTCCATCGACGGGCTCGAGGTCTCGAGCGTCTCGGCACTCGCGCGGACGCGGTACGTGCCGGTGGAGAAGAACTCGTCGAGCACGTTGTTCTCATTGGTCGCAAGCACGAGCCGATCGATCGGCAGCCCCATCATGCGCGCGACGTGGCCAGCGCAGATATTGCCGAAGTTGCCCGAAGGCACCGCAAACCTCACGGTCTGGTCGTTGTTCGCGGTGGCCTGAAAGTACCCCGCGAAGTAGTAGACCACCTGCGCCAGCAGGCGTGCCCAGTTGATCGAGTTGACTGTGCCGATGCGCCACTGGCGCTTGAACGCCAGGTCGCTCGATACCGCCTTGACGATGTCCTGGCAGTCGTCGAACACGCCGTGGATCGCAATGTTGTGGATGTTTGCGTCCTGCAGGCTGAACATCTGGGCCTGTTGAAACGGGCTCATCCGACCCTGCGGCGACAACATGAACACGTTGATGCCCGTCTTGCCGCGCATCGCGTGCTCGGCCGCGCTGCCGGTATCGCCCTACGTGGCGCCCAGGATGTTCAGCGTCTGGCCGCGGCGTGCGAGCTCGTACTCGAACAGGTTGCCGAGCAACTGCATTGCAATGTCCTTGAAGGCCAGGGTCGGTCCGTTGGACAGCGCTTCGAGGTAGACACCCGGCTCGAGCGAGCGCAGCGGCACGATGCCGGCGTTGCCGAAGGTCTCCGCCGTGTAGGTTTTCGTGGCTAGCGCGCGCAGGTCGTCACGCGGGATGTCGTCGATGTAGAGCGCAAGGATCTCGAATGCAAGCTCCGGGTAGGCCAGCGCGCGCCAACGTGACAGCGTGGCCGCATCGACCTGCGGGTAGTGCGTGGGCAGGTACAACCCGCCATCCGGCGCCAGGCCTTCGAGCAGAATGTCGGAGAAGCCGCGCTCGGTGGTGTCGCCGCGGGTGCTGATGTACTTCATGGGCTTGCGCGGCTCAGCTCAACTCTTCCTTGCGGATGCGCACGATCGGCGCGAGCACGGTGGGCAGCGCCTGCATCTGCGCCAGCGCCTCGTTCATGCGGCCCTCGATCGTGGCGTGGGTCAGGATCACCAGATCGGTCTGCGCTTCGCCTTCGGCGCCACGTTCCTCGCCGGGGCGCTGCAGCACCGCATCGATCGAGATATCGCGCTCGGCCAGGATGCCGGTGATGCGCGCCAGCACACCGGCCTGGTCGGCCACCTGCAGGCGCAGGTAAAAGGCAGTCAGGACCTCGTCGATCGGCAGGATGCGCGTGTCCTCGAGCGCGTCGGCCTGGAACGCCAGATAGGGCACGCGGTGGTCGGGGTCCGCGGCATGCAGCCGGGTGATGTCGACCAGGTCGGCGATCACCGCCGATGCGGTCGGCTCGGCGCCCGCCCCTTTGCCGTAGTGCAGGGTCGTGCCGACGGCGTCGCCCTGCACCACCACCGCGTTCATCGCCCCCTCCACGTTGGCGATCAGCCGTTTGGCCGGAATCAAGGTCGGATGCACCCGCAACTCGATCCCGCCCCGGCCGCCCGATCCACTCTTGAGATCGTCGCGCCGCTTGGTGATGCCCAACAGCTTGATCCGGTAGCCGAGTTTTTCGGCATAGCGGATATCCGCCGCATTGAGCTTCGTGATGCCTTCGACATAGGCCTTGTCGAACTGCACCGGAATGCCGAACGCGATCGCGCTCATGATCGTCGCCTTGTGCGCCGCATCGATGCCTTCGATGTCGAAGGTCGGGTCGGCCTCGGCATAGCCCAGGCGCTGCGCCTCCTGCAATGCGGTGTCGAAGTCCAGGCCCTTGGCACGCATCTCCGAGAGGATGAAGTTGGTGGTGCCGTTGATGATGCCGGCGATCCACTCGATCCGATTCGCGGTCAGGCCCTCGCGCAACGCCTTGATGATCGGGATGCCTCCGGCCACTGCCGCCTCGAACGCCACCACCACGCCCTTCGCGTGCGCCGCGGCGAAGATCTCGGTGCCGTGCACCGCCAGCAGCGCCTTGTTGGCGGTCACCACGTGCTTGCCGGCGGCAATCGCCTCGAGCACCAGCTCGCGCGCGATGCCGTAGCCGCCGATCAGCTCGACCACGATGTCGATCTGAGGGTCATTGATCACCGCGCGCGCGTCGCTCACCACCCGCGCCGCATCGCCGACGAGGCGGCGCGCCCGTTCGGTGTCGAGGTCCGCCACGATCGTGATGCGGATCTCGCGGCCGGCGCGTCGCCGGATCTCTTGCTGGTTGCGCGCCAGCACCTCGAAGGTGCCAGCGCCCACAGTGCCGATGCCGAGCAAGCCGACCTGGATGGGTCTGACTTCGACATCACGTCGCTGCGCGACATGAGCCTGCGCAGAACTCAGGTCGGCTTTGGCTTCGGCATCACGTTGCTGCGCGACATGAGCCTGCGCCGAAACACTTGGTGTTTTCATGGTGGTGGCTCAGCGTGAATGACGTCTGCGGTAGTTCTCGAGGAAGCGGCCAATGCGGGCGATCGCCTCGGTCAGATCGTCGGAGTTGGGCAGGAACACGAGCCGGAAGTAATCCGGCGTGCCCCAGTTGAAGCCGGTGCCCTGCACGATCAGGACCTTCTGCTCGGCGAGCAGTTCATAGGCGAACTGCTGGTCATCCTGGATCGGATAGAGCTTCGGGTCGAGCCGCGGGAACATGTACAACGCGGCCTTCGGCTTGACCACGCTGACCCCCGGAATCTCACTCAGCAGCCGGTGCGCGAGATCGCGCTGGCGGCACAAGCGTCCGGCCGGCGCCACCAGATCATCGATGCTCTGGTAGCCACCGAGCGCGGTCTGGATCGCGAGCTGGCCTGGCGTGTTGGCGCACAGGCGCAGCGAGGCCAGCATGTTCAGGCCTTCGATGTAGTCACGGGCGTCCTTCTTGGCACCCGAGACGACCATCCAGCCGGCGCGATAGCCGCAGCTGCGGTAGTTCTTCGACAGGCCGTTGAAGGTCACGAACAGCACGTCGTCGGCCAGCGACGAGATGCTGGTGTGAGTCTCGCCGTCGTAAAGCG
>JBDSBD010000449.1:0-4385 GCA_039921765.1 Burkholderiaceae bacterium | reverse complement strand
TGCGTGCCGGTCTCGACGATCTGCCCCGCCTCCATCACGATGATGCGGTCGGCGCGTTGCACCGTGGCGAGCCGGTGCGCAATCACCACCGTGGTGCGATCCTTCATCGCCGACTCGAGGGCTGCCTGAACCATGTGTTCGCTCTCGGCGTCGAGCGCGCTGGTGGCCTCGTCGAGCAGCAGCAGTGGCGGGTTCTTCAGGATCGCACGCGCGATGCTGATGCGCTGGCGCTGGCCGCCCGACAGGCGCACGCCGCGCTCGCCGAGGAAGGTGTGATAACCCTCGGGCAGCGTGCTGATGAAGTCGTGCGCGAACGCGGCCTCGGCAGCCGCCATCACCTCGGCGTCACTCGCGCCGGGCCGGCCATAACGGATGTTCTCGAGCGCATCGGCCGAGAAGATCACGCTGTCCTGCGGCACGATGCCGACGCGCTCGCGCAGCGCATGCAGGCTCAGCTCGCGCACCGGCACGCCGTCCAGCAGGACGGCCCCCGAGCTCACGTCATAGAAGCGCAACAGCAGCTGGAACACGGTGCTCTTGCCCGCGCCGCTCGGGCCGACCAGCGCGACCGTCTCGCCGGGCGCCACGTCGAGGTTGAACTGCAGCAGCGTCGGATGCCTGGGGCGCGATGGATAGGAGAAATCCACGTTGCGCAGCGCCAGTGCGGAGCCGCCGTGCGCGGGAGCGAGCGCGGTCGGATGCGCCGGCGAGACGATCGGCGAACTCAGCGCCAGCAGCTCCATCAGGCGCTCGGTCGCGCCGGCGGCGCGCAGCATGTCGCCATACACCTCGGAGAGCACCGCAACGCTGCCGACCAGCAGGATCACGTACACCACGGTCTGGCCCAGATGCCCGGCCGTGATCTCGCCGTTCGACACTGCCTGTGTGCCCTGATACAGCCCCCACAGCAGCGCACCAAAAGTGGCGGTGATGATGAAGGCCACCAGCACCGCGCGCATGCTGGTGCGCCGGATCGCGGTGACGAAGGCGTTTTCGGTGGCGGAACGGAAGCGTCCCGCTTCGCGCGCTTCCTGGGTGTAGCTCTGCACCACCGGAATCGCGTTGAGTACCTCGGCCGCAATGGCACTCGAATCGGCGACCCTGTCCTGGCTGGCGCGGCTCAGTTTGCGCACGCGCCGGCCAAAGTACAGGCTGGGCAGCACGACGATGACTAGGATGCAGAGCACCTGCGTCATCACGTACGGGTTGGTGATCACCAGCATGCCCATCGCACCGACGCCCATCACGGTGTTGCGCAACCCCATCGACAGGCTCGAGCCGACGACCGTCTGCACCAGCGTGGTGTCGGTCGTCAGGCGCGACAGCACCTCGCCGGTCTGCGCGCTCTCGAAGAACTGCGGGCTTTGCTTCACCACGTGCGAGTACACGGCATTGCGCAGGTCGGCGGTGACTCTTTCGCCGAGCCAGCTCACGGTGTAGAAGCGCAGCGCTGAAAAGCAACCGAGCGCCGCGCCCACCAGGAACAGCCAAAAGAAGTGCTCGCGCAGCGCCATCACCCGCGTTCCGGAGTCGGACGCCGCCATGCCCTGATCGATCAGCGAGCCGAGCGCCACCGGGAGCACCAAGGTGCTCATCGCGGCGCCAACCAGGAACACCACGGCCCAGGCGATGCGCGCGCGATACGGTCGCAGGAACGGCAGCAGGCCTCTGAGCGAGCGAACGTTGCGGGTCGTGGCGGGCGGCGCGGCAGCGGTCTCGGTGGACGAAGGCGAGGCGAGGGCGGGTGCAGACATGGAGTCAGTGTAGGGCAGTGTCGAGGGTGGATGAAGTTGCAGCCTTGACAATAAATGCCTAGACAAGTATATTTGAAGCCTGCTGATGAGAGCCCTGCCGTGACCCGACCTCCTCCTCCTCCCGCCGACTTTTACTGTGCCGCTGGGCTGCGTCCGGAAGACAGCGTGGGCTACCTGATGAAACGCATCATGATGTCCATCGTCCATCAGGTCGACAAGCGTCTGGAAGTGCACGACCTCACGAGTGCGCAATGGGGCCCGCTGCTGCACCTCAAGAAAGCCGGCAGCTCCACCGTGGCCGAGTTGTCGCGCTGGCAGCAGGTGGATGCCGGTTCGATGACGCGCCTGCTCGACCGGCTCGAGAAGAAGGGCTTGTGCAAGCGGGTGCGTTCGATCACCGATCGGCGCGTCGTCCAGGTCGAGCTCACGCCCGAGGGCGAAGCCTCGATCACTGGCGTTCCGGCCGTGCTGTGCGAGGTGCTCAACGCGCATCTGGCGGGGTTCTCCAAGAGCGAATGGGTGGCGCTCAAGACCTACCTGGAGCGCATGCTGGAAACCGGTGAATTGCTGCGTGAGACCGGGCTGCGCGAGTCACGGCCCAAACCAGCCGCGGCGCTTGCGGATCGGGAAGAATGAATGCCTAGGCAATTGAAGCTGATACAAAGGCCTGACGAGGAGACGGCCGCCACGGAGGCCGGCCGGTACGGCCCGGACGGCGCAACCGACACGCGGCGTGGCGGGCTGCGCGCCAATCTTCGAGCCCTCACGACGCTGGCGGTCGCGCTCGCGTCGACCGTGGTGATCACGCTCGCCGGCTGCGCCAGCAGCGCCGGCATCGCACCGCACGCGCAGCGTCTTGCCCCCGAGGTGGTCGGTCTCGGTGCCGGTCATGTGGCGGAGGCGGCGCCAGCGCTTGCCGCCGACTGGTGGCGTGGCTTCGACGACCCGGCGCTGAGCGTCCTGGTCGAGCGCGCCCTTGCCGGCAACCCGAGCCTGCAGGTCGCGCAGTCGCGCCTCGAACGGGCGCAGGCCGCGGCGTCCGGAATCCAGGCGGCGGGCGGCCTGCAGGTCAACGGTTCGCTCGACCTCACGCGCCAGCACTACACCGCCAACGGCGCGATTCCGCCGCCGCTCGCCGGCTCGATCCGCAGCAGTGGCACCTTGCAGGCCGGCGCGTCATGGGAGTTCGATTTCTTCGGCCGCAACCGGGCCGCGCTCGACGCGGCGCTCGGCGCCGAGCAGGCCGCGCAGACCGATGTGCAGGCCGCACGCGTGCTGCTGGCCGCCCACGTGGCGCGCACCTACGTGAACCTGGCGCGCCTGGTCGAGCAGCGCGAGGTCGCGCGGCGCGCGCTGCGCCAGCGCGAGGAAAGGCTCGCACTGATCCGCCAGCGCGTGCAGGGTGGCCTGGACACGACGGTCGAGTTGCGCCAGGGTGAAGGCGCGCTGCCCGAGACGCGCCAGCAGATCGAACTGCTGAACGAGCAGATCACGCTGGCGCAGCACGCGCTCGCCGCGCTCACGGTGCAGCCGCCGAGTGCGCTCGACACGCTCGCGCCAGCATTGCGCACGGTCCGGACCGTGCCGTTGCCGGCCGCGGTGCCTGCCGATCTGCTCGGTCGGCGTGCCGACGTGAACGCCGCGCGCTGGCGCGTCGAGGCCGCCACCCACGACATGAAGAGCGCGAAGGCCCAGTTCTATCCGAACGTCAACCTGACCGCGTTCGTGGGGCTCTCGAGCATCGGTCTGGACCAACTGCTGCGATCGGGCAGCCAGCAGTACGGCGTGGGCCCGGCGATCCGCCTGCCGATCTTCGACTCGGGCCGACTGCGCGCCAACCTGCGCGGCAAGAGCGCCGACGTCGATGCAGCGATCGCGTCGTACAACGGGGCGGTGCTCGATGCGGTGCACGATGTGGCCGACCAGTTGACCTCGCTGCGCTCGATCGAGCGCCAGCAGCTCGAGCAGGGCCAGGCGCAATCGGCCGCCGAAGCGGCCTTTGATCTGTCGACGCAGCGCTACAAGGCCGGCCTGAGCACCTACCTGACGGTGTTGACCGCCGAGGCCAGTGTGCTGAACCAGCGCCGCCTGGCGACCGACCTGAAGGCGCGTGCGCTGGATGGCCAGGTCGCGTTGATCCGGGCACTCGGCGGGGGCTATGCGCCCGATGCGGAACCGGCCCTGCAGACCGCGCAGACCACCCAGGCCGTGCCGGTGGTCCGGCGCTAGGCCCACACCCTCCCACGCATCTGCCGAACTCGTTGCACCCTCGCCGCGTCCACGCTGCGCCCCCATCCACCCGCTGTCACTCGAACCGATTTGCTCGGAGCATCCGATGAGCCTTTCCGACGACCCCAACGCCGTCCACCCTGCCGACCCAGGCAACTTCCCGGCCGACGCGGCACGCTCGACCGGCGCGGTTGAGCCGGCCCCTGCTGCGACTCCGGCAGCTCCGGCGCCGACGGCCCCGGCGACCGCGCCAGGCAACGCGGCCAGCACGGCCTCGGCCAACCCGGCACGCAAGCGTGCGCTGACCGCCGTGGCCGCGGTCGTCGCATTGGCCGGCATCGCCTACGGCACGTATTGGGCACTGGTGCTGAACCACTTCGAGTCCACCGACAACGCCTATGT
>JBDSBD010000448.1:0-8877 GCA_039921765.1 Burkholderiaceae bacterium | reverse complement strand
ACAGGCCGGCATGATCACCTTGTTCACCGACTTCGCGTTGGGCCTGTTCGGCCATACGAAGGGTGGGCCGGCCAAGGTGGCGGTGGTGTCGTCGGGCCTGATGGGCACGATCAACGGCTCGGGCGTGGCCAACGTGGTGACCACAGGGCAGTTCACGATCCCGCTGATGAAGCGCTTCGGCTACAACGCCGCCTTTGCCGGCGGTGTCGAAGCCACCGCCAGCATGGGCGGGCAGATCATGCCGCCGGTGATGGGCGCGGTGGCCTTCATCATGGCCGAGACCATCGACGTGCCGTACGTCGAGATCTGCAAGGCCGCGGCGATCCCGGCTGCGCTGTACTTCGTCACCGCCTTCCTGATGGTTCACCTGGAAGCCGGCAGGGCCGGGCTGCTGGGCATGCCCAAGGAAGAATGCCCCGACCCGTGGGCGGCGATGAGGTTGCGCTGGTATTTGATCCTGCCGCTGGTCATCTTGGTGTGGCTGCTGTTCTCGGGTTACACGCCGCTGTTTTCGGGCATGGTCGGGCTGGCGCTGACGGTGATCCTGATCTTCGGCGCGGCGCTGACCCAACGTTTCGGCAACCGCGTTTTGCAGATGCTGTTCTGGGTGCTGATCGGACTGGCGGCATCGAGCTTCTTCAGGTACGGCATCGGTGCGGTCATCGGCCTGGCGCTGCTGATGGCCGCGGTGCTCTGGTTCGCCAAGGGTGGTCGGCCGACCTTGCGCGTGGCGCTGGAGGCGATGGCCGATGGCGCGCGTCATGCGCTGCCGGTGGGCGTGGCCTGCGCGCTGGTCGGCGTGATCATCGGCATCCTCACGCTCACCGGCGCCGCCACCACCTTCGCCGGCACGATCATCGACATCGGTCGCAACAGCCTGTTCCTCAGCCTGTTCCTGACGATGCTGGTGTGCCTGGTGCTGGGCATGGGCATCCCGACGATCCCCAACTACATCATCACCAGCTCGCTGGCGGCACCGGCGCTGCTGCAGCTCGGCGTGCCGCTGATCGTCTCGCACATGTTCGTCTTCTACTTCGGCATCATGGCCGACCTGACGCCGCCGGTGGCCTTGGCGGCGTTCGCCGCGTCGCCTATCGCCAAGGAAAGCGGCATGAAGATCGGTGTGCAGGCCATGCGCATCGCCATCGCCGGGTTCATCGTGCCCTACATGGCGGTGTATGCGCCGGCGCTGATGCTGCAGGGCGGTACCTGGTGGGACACCGGCTACGTGGTCTTCAAGGCGCTGGTGGCCATCGCGTTGTGGGGAGGTGCGGCCATCGGCTACTGGCTGGTGCCGCTGCGCTGGTGGGAGCGGCTGTGGGCCTTCGGCGCGGCGGCCTTCCTGGTGATCGCCGCGCCGGCCACCGACGAGATCGGCCTGGGGTTGACGGTGGCGCTGTGCTTGTGGCACTTCCTGCGCTTGCGCATGCGCAAGCCGGCGGTGGTCTGACAGACAACCATGCTGGCCGCGTTGTGCATGGTTGCTGGGGCGCTGCAGGTGAGCCTGCCCATCACCGACTTCACGTTGCGCTGGACGCATTCGATCGAAAAGATCGAGTGGGACGAAGACTACGAAGTCACCGGCCGCTGGCTGCACCTGTCGCGTGCGCGCATTCGCGGCTCGGGTGCGGGCATGGATCCACCCGACGGCGCGTGGCTGCAAGACGGCGTGTGGAGCTACCGAATAGACGACCCGTGGCGGCGCGAACTGGTGCTGGCGCGTTCGCCCTACGTGGCCGACTATCGGCTGTGCTTCGCCGGCCACTGCCAGCCGCTGTCGCAGTGGATTCCCGTGGCGGCCGGGCCGACCACGCTGCGGCCTTGCTGAGTGCGGTGTCCGCTGGGAATGTCTCGGTCATGAGCCTCACCGTCCAACTCCCTTGCGTCCGAAAAGAAGGTCGGTGCTGATCCCGTGGCCACACACCAGGCCCGGCTCATTGCCGCGCTCAATTTTTTCAGAAAGCGATCGAGAACGTTACGCTTCCACGCCTTCCTGTGCACGGCCATGCCCCTTAAACTCGATCCGGATTGAACCAAAGATTGACGAGGCTGCAAAGGTGAGCCGATTGCGTGGCCCGCAAGCTAGGTGGGCGACGATGATCGGTTAGCCTTGTCTTCCCATGAAAACAAGCGAACTTTTCGGCCGGCGATTGCTTCGGAAACCGGTTCGCCAGGGCGACGGATTCAAGATCGGACTGCTGCTGCCGTTGTCGGGGGCAATGGGCCTCGTGGGCCCGTCTGCCTTCGCGTGTGCGCGGTTGGCCTGCGAGACTTGGAACGATGCGGGTGGCGCGAACGGGAGCGAGGTACGCCTGACCGTGCTCGACGCTGGCGAAGATTCAATGATGCTGGGGGATGACCTCGAGCAATTGCTGAGGGCTCGTCAACTCGACGCGCTGGTTGTGTTGAGCACGACTGAAGTCTGCTACCGCTTGAGCCGGATGGTGGATGCCCGGGTACCCCTGGTGTACACGCCGCAGTTCGAAGGCGATGGCTTGCCAGCGTGGGTGCACACCATTGGCGAGACGCCAGAGCGGCAACTGGTGCCGGCGCTCGACTGGATGGCTGATCGCTATGGTGTGCGGCGCTGGTATCTCCTGGGTAACGACTACTGTTGGCCGCGGCGGTCGCACAACGCCGCCATTGCGCACATCCGCGGTACCGGGGCCGACGTGGTTGCAGAACGCTATGTTCCGCTGGGCGAGCGTGACTTCACTGCCATCATCGAAGACATCGCGCGCTCGCGCGCGGATGTCGTGCTGGTTTCGTTGATTGGCAGCGATTCGGTACACATGTGCCGTGCCTTTGGTGCCGCAGGCTTGTCCGATCGGGTACTGCGGCTGTCCATCTGCGTCGAGGAGAACGCTCTATTGGGGATGGGTCACCACAATACTGCGGGCATGTTCGTGTCTGCCGGCTATTTTGCGACCGTGGATAGCGAGGCCAACGGGGCATTCAAGGAGAAATATCACTGCCGGTTTGGAGACCGCGCACCGGTGCTGAATTCGCTGGCGCAATCGGTGTATGAAGGTTTCGTGCACCTGCGCCGGCAAACACAAGGGAGTGTGGCGCGTGGTCAGCAACACGCGCTGGCGAGCGTGCGGGGCAAGCGAGCCGATGCTGCGGATCTGCGCGCCGCCCCGATCTTCATGGCCGAAGCTGAAGGGCTCAACATGCGTGTCATTCAGTCGCTTGCTGGTGCGCTTTGATGAAGTCCTGCAGCAGCTCGCGCAACTGGCGCGCGCGCGGTGCGCTGAGGCTGCTTTCTACCCAGCGGCGGTGTTGCGCCATCTCGGCGCGCAGGGCATCCACCTTTTGCAAGCCGAAGTCGGAGATGTGCAGCACGACGCGGCGCTGATCGTTCGGATCCATTGAGCGCTGCACCAGCGCCGCGTCGACCATTCGGTCGATCAGTTTGCTGGTGGCTGGCATCTGCATTCCGGCCGCTTCGGCCAGCGCCGACATCGAGCGGCCTTGTTCATCGGCCAGTACTTCCAGCACGCGCCAGAATTCCACCGGCAAACCCTCGGCCCCGGCGAGGCGGCGCAGTTCGGCGGTGGCCCTGCGGTTGGCCTGGTACAGCAGGCCGTGAAGAGATGGTTCGCAACTGACACCGGGACGTGGCTTCTTCATCGTATTCGCAAACAGCGCGCAGTGAATCAAACAACGGTGTAGCCACCGTCGACGACCACATTCTCCCCGGTGATGAAGCTGGCTTCGTCGGAAGCGAGAAAGACATAGGTGCTGGCAATTTCATTGGGCTGGGCAAAGCGACCCATGGGCTGCAACGCAGCAAACGAGTTCATCGCAGCCTCGTAGTCGTCAGCGGTCTGGCGTACGCCGGACATCAGACCGGGCGTCAGGGTTGTGCCCGGGCACACGGCGTTGACGCGGATTCGATCCTTGATCAGCGACACTGCCGCTGCCCGCGTCAACGAACTTACTCCACCTTTCGTCGCGTGGTAGGCGGCGTACCCTGGCGAGCCGACGATCGAGAAAGTCGAGGACGTATTGACGATTGCGCCACCGCCAGCGCGGCGCATGAACGGAATGACCTGACGCACGCCGAAGAAAACGCCTTTGAGGTTGATGTCAACGATTCGCTGCCACTCGGCTTCGTCGGTGTGCTCGAAATCGTGCGTGGACTGGATGGCTGCATTGTTGATCAGCACGTTCACGCGGCCGAAGTGCGCCTCGCAAGCCTCGAACATCGATTGCAACTCGCTCACCCGACTCACGTCGCAATGGTGAAATACGCTCGCCTCGCCAAGTGCAGCAACCAACCTCGCGCCAGCAGCGTCGTCGACGTCGACCACCATCACTTGCGCACCTTCTTGCACGAAGCGACGCGCAATCGCTTCGCCGATGCCGTTGGCAGCACCCGTCACGACGGCGACCTTGTCAATCAGTCTGCGAGCGTCGTTCATACCACCCCCTCGATGGTCGTCAACGCTCTGCCACGGGTGAGCGAATCAATCACAAGATCGGAGCGGCTGACGACACCGAAATGGGTGGCGATGTCGTACAGCGAACTTTCCTGTTCGCGCGGTCCCGTGGCCGAGCAGCAGTCCTCGGGGACGACCACTTCGTATCCTTCGAAAAATGCGTCATGCACGGTCGAGCGGACACAAATGTTCGTGACGATGCCAAACACGACCAATTGGTCGCATTGCATATCTTTCAGAAGCAGATCCAGGTTGGTCTGGAAGAAGGCCGAGTAACGGTGTTTCGGGACACGAAAATCACTTTCCTGCGGTTGCAGTTCGTCAATGATTTCTGCGCCCCACGAACCGATCAGACAGTGGCTGCCGCGTTTCAGGAGTTCACGGTCGCGGCGCAGCCTCGGGTCGTGGCATTGGATGATCCAGAAGATCGGGACCTCCAGCGCGCGAGCTGACGCGATTACCGCTCGTTGCGCTGGCAGCAAACGCTCATATCCGGGCAGAACCATCTTGCCACCTGGCTTGCAGAACTCGTTCAACATGTCGATCGCGAGCACCGCCGTGCGCTTGGGATCAAGGGTCACGCTTTGTTCGTGTCGCACGCTCGAGAACACATCACTCATGATTCACTCCTCATCTCACCGCCCGCAGGCGAATCGGCAGCGCGTTCGACAGCACGCCGCCGAGCACACCCCGCGGAAAATACATCACGACAATCATCAGAATCACGCCAAGCGCCAGCAACCAGTACTGGCCCAGCGTGTCTGACAGGAATCCCTCCAGATACTTGAGGCAGATCGCGCCGAGAAACGCCGCGGTCAGCGACTGGCGACCGCCCACTGCGACCCAGACCAGTACTTCGGTAGACAGCCCGAAGCCAAGCGTTGACGGTGCCACGAAACCGAACTGGCCGGCGAACAGGCCGCCTGCCAGGCCCGCGATGGCGCCGCCCAATGCAAAGGCAGCGACTTTGTGTCGTGCGACCGGGTAGCCGAATGTCGCCACACGCGATTCGTCAGCTCCGATGCCGCGCAGTACCGTGCCCCACGGTGAACTTTTGACAAACCCGAGTAGCGCGGTCATCAGCCCGGCAACTCCGGCAATGATCCAGTAACCGGCACGTGGGTCGAGCAGATCGAGCCCGTTCCACAACGCGGGTGACGGCACGTCGAGCAGTCCGTTGAAGCCGCCTATGGCACCCCAATTGGTAGCAATGCGTTCGGCGATGACACCCGCACAGAGCGTGATGATGCCGAAAAACGCACCCTTGACCACCCGCCCGAGAAACAAGGAAACACCCAGCAGGGCGGCAGCGAGACCCCCGCCAAGCATCGCCAACAGCAGGCCGAGCCATGCAGACTCCGCCAGCCCCGGTAGCATGCCTTTGCCAGTCAATGCACTCACGTAGGCGCCGATCCCGAAGAACAGCGCCTGGCCGAAGCACAGCAAGCCGGCCTGATTCCACACGAAGGCCAGGCTAACGGCGAACAGCCCGTAGCAGATCAGTTGGGCCAGACGGGACAAGTTCCAGTCTTGCAGCAGCAATGGGGCGGCGAACACCAGCAGCCAGACCAAGCCGACCAGCCATCCGGCGCGATTCGAGATGGCAAGGCGCGTCATCGGCGCGCCCCCGTGATGCCGTTCGGGTAGAGGCGAATGACCACGATAGCCAGGGTGAAAACGGCGATCTCTGCGACCACCGGGCTCCACAACGTCGCCATTGCGGTTTGCGAGCCGCCGAGCAGGCCGGTACCCCAAAGGGCGCCCAGCGGTGAGCCGACGCCGCCCACCAGAACGGACAGGAAGGCCGGCAGCACGAAGCCGAATCCCATCTGCGGATCGACGCTCATCAATGGTGCCATCACGGCGCCCGACAGGCCAGCCAGACCGGTACCAAGCGCAAACGCAGCACGGTCGATGCGTCGCGTGTCGATGCCCACCGAGCGCGCCATGGCGCGATTCACCATTGCCGCGCGGGCGGCCAGCCCAATGCGTGTGCGATACAGCAGCAAGAAGACCAAGAGCGCCACCACCACCGCGATCACGATGACGAGCAGACGGTACGCGGAGTACGAGACGCCGAAGACCGAGACCACCGAAGTCAGCGGCGCAGCGATCTGCTGCGACTGCGGTCCGAACATGATCACGATCGCCTGCTTGATGGCAATCGACAGACCCCAGGTGGCCAGGATGGTGTCCAGAGGACGTTGGTACATGCGCGAGATCATCAGGATCTCGGCGACCAGCCCGACCAGTCCTGCCAGGAGCGCGCCCAGCAGCACGCCCGCAGCAAACGGAAGGCCGATATTCTGTGCCACCCACAAGCCATAGGCGCCGATCAGGAAGAACTCACCGTGGGCGAGATTGATAACCTGCATCAGGCCAAAAATCAGCACCAGGCCGATGCTGACAAGCAGCAATACGGCCATGTAGTTCAGAGAATCGAGCAGGATGGGCAGCAACTGGCTCATCATCTCAGAGCCCCATGTTGCGTTCGAACATCCCGGGATCGCTGCGCAACTGCTGCATGGAAATGTGCTCACCCTCATGGCCGTTCTCGATGAACAACACGTCATCGGCGAGCGACTTGACCATGTCAAGGTTTTGCTCGATCAAGAGGATGGTCAATTGCTCCTCGCGATTGATCTTCGAAAGGATGCCGGCAATCTCGTGCACGAGCGAGGGCTGAATGCCTTCCGACGGCTCGTCCAGCAGCAACAGTCGGGGCTGTGACGCCAATGCCCGAGTGATGGCGAGCATCTGCTGCTGGCCACCGGAAAGGGTCTGGGCCGGCTGGTTGAATCGCTCTCGCAGCACGGGAAAGTAGGCGTAGAGTCGTTCAAGATCTGGCTCGGGTCGGGCGTGGGACAAAGCGCCCAGGCGGATGTTCTCAACGACAGAAAAGCCGGGAAAGATCTCACGGCCCTGCGGCACATACGCAATGCCGGAGCGGCTGATTTCGTGGGTGGGCAGACCGCCGATGTCCTGGCCGTTGAAACGGATGCTCCCGGTGGACGCCTCCACCAAGCCCATGATCGTGCGCAGCAGCGTCGTCTTGCCCATACCGTTGCGCCCCATCACAGCCAGCGTGCGACCCGCGTGCAACTCCAGCGACAGGCCTTTGAGCACCTGATCACCGCGCGAGTAGCCACTGCGCAGATCCTTGATCGACAGCATGGCAGCATCCGGCGGCCGCTTCATTGGGGCTCTCCGAGATAGGCTGCGCGCACCTGCGGATCCTGGCGTACCTGGTCGTAGCTGCCCTCGCTCTGCACGACGCCCTTGAGCATGACCACCACCGGGCAGTCGAGGTCCCGTACGAAGCGCATGTCGTGTTCGATCACGAGCACGGCGACATCGTGGTTCTGGCTGATGCTCTGGATGAGTTTCGCGGTGTCGCTGGTCTCCTGCGGAGTCATTCCGGCAGTCGGTTCGTCGAGCAGCAACAACTTCGGACCACGGCTGACCAGCATCAGCAGCTCCAGCCTTTGCTTGAGGCCGTGGGGCAGTTGTTCGACCGGCGTGGCCCGATGTTCACCCAGCCCCGCGTCGTGCAGGGCCTTCGTGTGGTCGAATGGCAGGCCGTGCAACGAGGCCGCGACGCTTCCGCCGGCCCGCCCGAGTTGTGCCACCTCGAGGTTTTCCACCACCGACAGACCGGCGAGCACGCCGGGTACCTGGAACTTGCGCAGCATGCCGAGCTGGGCGATCCGGTGCGCGGGCAGGGTGTCGGCGCGCATCCCGTCAAACGTAAAGCTGCCGGCATCGGCCTTCAATACTCCGGTGAGGATATTGAAGAAGGTGCTTTTGCCGCAGCCGTTCGGTCCAATGATGCATTTCACCGCTCCCGCCGCGAGCTGCAGGCGCATTCCGACCAGGACTTCCAGGCCCCCGAATCGCTTGCAGATGCCATCGACGGCAAGGAGTGGCTTGCTCAAGTTACTTGGCGCACTGGTTGGGGGCGATGATCTTGCCGACGTATTCGAGCATGCGCAACTGGCCGCCGCGCGCTTCCGATATCAACATGTTGAGATCGACGTGACGATCATCGGAACGCACTGACACCTCGCCGTTGCCGACGACGAGCTTCAGGCCCCCGATCGCCTTCATCACGTCGTCGGCCTTGACGGATTTCGCTTTCTTGATCGCATCGAGATAGAAGCGGGTGATTCCGTAGTGCGAGTCGACGTAGTAGCTGACCGTCGCGGTCTCTCCGAAACGCTTCCTCTGTCGCGCGACGAAGTCCTTGGCCTCAGGGCGATCCAGTGTCTGGATGAAGTGAGAGCAGGTCACGATGCCATCGGCCTCGACGCCAGTGAAGCCTGGTAGATAGTTTTCGTTGAAGCCCATGAACGCGATGCGGATCTTGTCCTTCAGGCCCGCAGCGGCAAACTGCTTGACGAAGGTGACGCCGTCCGCGCCCGGCAATGTCAGC
>JBDSBD010000447.1:0-4582 GCA_039921765.1 Burkholderiaceae bacterium | reverse complement strand
GCAGCTCGACCGATCGCTGGATGAAGCCTCGCTGATGCTGCGTGCCTCCACCGCCACCACCCTGCGCCGAGTCGTGTTGCCGCTGCTCAAACCTGCGCTGGTGGCCGCGCTCGTCTACAGCTTCGTGCGCTCGATGACGACGGTTTCGGCGGTCGTGTTCCTGGTGACCGCCGAGAACGAGCTCGCCACCACCTACATCATCGGGCGCGTCGGCAATGGCGACTACGGCGTGGCACTCGCGTACTGCACTGTGCTGATCGTGTTGATGGCGCTGGCCATTGCGCTGATCCAGTGGCTGGTGGGTGAGAGAAAACTCGGCCGCCGTGCCGCGAGAGGGTCTTGAATGTCGGACAACCGCAGTGCGCTCGGGATCGAGTTTCGCAACGTCAGCAAGCGCTACGGCGACGACGCTCGCACCGCGCTCGCCGTCAACGCCATCAGCTTCACGGTGCCGCGCGGCACGCTGACCACCATCCTGGGGCCCAGCGGCTGCGGCAAGACCACGACCCTGCGCATGATCGCCGGCCTCGAGGCACCGACTGCCGGGCAGATCCTTGTCGAAGGCCGCGACGTGACCACGCTCGGCCCGGCCGAGCGCAATGTCAGCATGGTGTTCCAGAGCTACGCGCTGTTCCCGCACATGAATGTGCTGGCCAACGTTGCCTACGGCCTGGCGGTCTCGGGTGTGAACAAGACCGAGGCGACGCAACGCGCGCAAGGCACGATGGCCAGCGTCGGTCTCGGCGGCTTCGACGCGCGCCTGCCGAGCGAGCTCTCCGGCGGCCAGCAGCAGCGCGTGGCGCTGGCGCGCGCGCTGGTGCTCGAACCGGCGGTGCTGCTGTTCGACGAGCCGCTGTCGAACCTGGACGCCCGCCTGCGCCGCTCGATGCGCGAGGAGATCCGTTCGCTGCAGCAGCGCCTCGGGCTCACGGTGGCCTACGTGACGCACGACCAGACCGAGGCACTCGCCGTCAGCGATCAGATCATCGTGATGGACCACGGTGTGATCGCGCAGGCAGGCACGCCGCATGAGCTCTACGAGCGGCCGGGCAGCGAGTTCGTCGCCGGGTTCATGGGCGAGGCCATGTTGTTCGATGGTGTCGCCGCGGCCGATGGGACGGTGCGCTTCGGGCCGATCACGTTGCGGCGCGAGGCGACGGCCACCGTGGGCGCGGTCAAGGTCGCGGTGCGCCCCGAGGCGTGGGAGGTGCTGCCGCCGGGGCAGGGCGAGCTCGCCGGGCGAGTCGAGAAGTCGGCCTACCTCGGCAGTTGCCACGAGTACAGCTTCGACACCGAACTCGGCGTGATCTTCGTCGTCTCGCCCGACGTGCAGCGGGCTTGGCAGCTCGGCGACGCGGTCAGCCTGCGCCTGGCGGGGCACGGGCTGTCGGTGGTCGCGGCCTGACACCCACGGCCTCGCGCCTGGCGCCACATCGGATCGAAGACCGGGCTGGTCCCTGCTGTGCCAGGCGCTGACGTGTCCGGAAGTCCGGAGGGCGCGCGATGTCCACGCGCAGCCCCGCGACGGTTCGACAGCGCGAATCCATCTGAATGCAAGTCGGTGGCGACCCTGCCGGCGCGGCGGGCCATGCAGGCGGGCCCGGCGGCGGCGCCATCGCCGAAGTCGCGACGCGGCATTTTCTGACACCCGTTGCGGGGCGCGTGATGCCGCACGTAGCGGGGTGGGGTTCTAATCGACCTGTCTTGGACCCGATCCGGGGAGGCGCGCGATGAATCAGCTCGACCAGCTCAAACAGTTCACCACCGTGGTTGCCGACAGCGGCGACTTCAAGCAGCTCGCTCGTTACGCACCGCGCGACGCGACCACCAATCCATCGCTGATCCTGAAGGCGGTTCAGAGCGCCGCCTACGCGCCGCTGTTCGAGGAAACGGTTGCCGCGCATCGCGGCGAGCCGCTCGACGCCGTGAACAATGCCGTGCTGGTGCGCTTTGGCGTGGAGATCCTGCGCATCGTGCCGGGCCGGGTCTCGACCGAGGTCGATGCGCGCCTGAGTTTCGATGCCGCGGCCAGCGTCGCGCGTGCGCGTCGCATCGTCGAGCTGTACGAGCAGGCCGGCGTCGATCGCGGGCGCATCTTGATCAAGCTCGCGTCCACCTGGGAAGGTGTGCAGGCAGCGCGCATCCTCGAGCACGAAGGCATCCATTGCAACATGACCCTGCTGTTCGCGTTCTGCCAGGCAGTGGCCGCGGGCGATGCCGGCGTGACCCTGATCTCGCCTTTTGTCGGACGCATTTATGACTGGCACAAGGCCGCGGCCGGGCCCGCCTGGGACGAGGCCGCGAACCGTGGCGCTCGAGATCCCGGCGTGCAGTCGGTGCACCAGATCTTCACGTACTACCGCAAGTTCGACATCGACACCGAGGTGATGGGCGCGAGCTTTCGCAACCTCGACCAGATCCGCGCGCTCGCCGGCTGCGACCTGCTCACCATCAGCCCGGCCTTGATGGCCGAGCTGCAGGCCAGCGAGGCACCGCTGGCGCACGTGCTCGACCCGCAGGCCGCGAAAGCCGCTGCGATCCATGCCGTGAACTTCAACGAGGCGAGCTTTCGCTACGCACTGAACGACGACGCGATGGCCAGCGACAAGCTCGCCGCAGGGATTCGCAATTTCGCCGCCGATACGCGCAAGCTCGAGCAATTGATCGAAGGGATGCGGGGATGATCTTGCTCGCGCCCTTGATGAATGGTGCGTTGCCGGTTCGGTCAAGGGAATCGTCGACTGTTCGGTGGGGTGGAGCGTTGACCGTTCGGTCGGGTGGAGTGGCACAGGCGATGGGCTGCCGGCCACGTCGGGCTGAACCCTGGGCCGGCCCTGGACGGGCTGACCCCCAGCTTCTTCATGCCCGCTGCGCCCAACCCGCCCTCGGCCGCGTCGCGCCAACCCGCGCGCGCACCGGCCGGTTCAAGCGTCGCGAATGGCGTGAAGCGTAATGGAGAATCGAGCATGAGTTCACCCCACAAGGTCGCGCCCGATGATGCGCTGCAGTCTGGCCTTCGCTGTGATCGAACCGCGGCCTGGGCCGCACTGGCCGGCCACTTCGAAGGCCATGGCCGCGACTTCGACCTGCGCGAGGCGTTTGCACGCGATCCGGGCCGCTTCGAGTCCTTCAGCTTCGAAGCGCCCGAGGTTTTTGCCGACTTGTCGAAGAACCGCATCAGCACGGCGGCGCTGCGCTTCCTGCTCGATCTGGCGCGCGAGTGCGGTGTCGAGGCGCGGCGCGACGCGATGTTCGCCGGCGCGGCGATCAACGTCACCGAAGACCGCGCGGTGCTGCACGTCGCGCTGCGCGCACCGCGTGGCGCGGCGCCGGGGACGCCCGCGATCAACCTCGAAGTGCATCGCACGCTCGACGCGATGCTCGGCTACGCCGAGGGCGTGCGCGACACCGCCGCGAGCGGCATCCGCCACATCGTCAATATCGGCATCGGCGGCAGCGATCTGGGCGCGCAGATGATGGTGCCGGCGCTCGACGCGTTTGCGCATCCGGGTCTGGCGCTGCACTTCGTCTCCAACGTCGACGGCCACGACATCGCCGGGGTGCTGCGCCGCCTCAAGCCTGCTGAAACGCTGTTCATCGTCGCCAGCAAGACCTTCACGACCCAGGAGACGATGGCCAACGCGCATGCCGCGAAGGCCTGGTTCCAGGCCGGCGGAGGCACCGACATCGGCGCGCACTTCGTTGCCACCACCACCAACGTCGAGGCCGCGGCGGCGTTCGGCATCACCACCACGTTCGGCTTCTGGGACTGGGTCGGCGGGCGCTATTCGCTGTGGTCGGCGATCGGGCTGCCGATCGCGCTGGCGATCGGTGCCGACAACTTCCGCGCGCTGCTCGCCGGCGCGCACGCGATGGACGAGCACTTCGCGCACACGCCGGCGGCGCGGAACCTGCCGCTGCTGCTCGGCCTGATCGACGTCTGGTACCGCAACTTTCATGGCTTCACGAGCCGCAGCGTGGCGCCCTACCACCAGGGCCTCGCGCGCCTGCCGGCCTACCTGCAGCAGCTCGAGATGGAGAGCAACGGCAAGCGCGTCGACCTGGCGGGTGAGGCGCTGCCGTTCGCCACCAGTCCGGTGGTCTGGGGCGAGCCGGGCACGAACGGCCAGCACGCGTATTTTCAGATGCTGCATCAGGGCAGCGACGTGATCCCGGTCGAGTTCATCCTCGTCAGGCATCCGACCCACGGCATGGGCGGCCTGTTCGAGGGCAGTCTGCTCGCGCAGCTCGAGCGCCAGCACGCGATGCTGCTGGCCAACGGGCTGGCGCAATCGCAGGCGCTGATGCAAGGCAAGACGACCGCTCAGGCGCTCGTCGAGAAGGCGCCGACGGCCTCGACGACGCTCGACGCGCTGACCCTCGCGAAACATCGCACCTTCCCCGGCAACCGCCCGAGCACGACCCTGCTGCTCGAGCAGCTCACGCCGCGCTCGCTCGGCGCGCTGATTGCGCTGTACGAGCACCGCGTGTTCACGAGCGGCGCGGTCTGGGGCATCGACAGCTTCGATCAGTGGGGCGTGGAACTCGGCAAGGCGCTCGCGGGCGACCTGCTGCCGCGCCT
>JBDSBD010000446.1:0-3762 GCA_039921765.1 Burkholderiaceae bacterium | reverse complement strand
GCCGGTGTGGCGCCAGGTCAGCCACCTGAACCCGTTCTTCTACATGATCGACGGCTTTCGCCACGGCTTCTTCGGCATCAGCGATGTCTCGCCGTGGATCAGCCTGGCGGTGGTGGGGGCGAGTCTGGCGCTGCTGTGCCTGCTGTGCCTGCACCTGCTGCGCATCGGCTACAAGATCCGGTACTGAGCCGGCGGCGCGTTGCAGCTGCGAAGCTGTGCAGTGAAGGTGGCGCACTCATACCCTCCGCATTCAAAGGCGTCAGCTCTGCCGTCCCGGCGCAGCGCTCGCGCGCCGACCTTCGACCACCAGCGGTTCCAGAATCCTCAGCGCGGCCCGCAACGGGCTTGCCCGATCTTCGATCTGAAGCGGTCGAATGTGATTCCGTATGGGAGCCGCGGCAGGCCGCTGGTGGTGGGCGATTTCAGGCGTCGTAGACCGTCGCGAGCGACTTGAAGCCCTTGATCTCGAGCGGATTGCCGAACGGGTCGGTGAAGAACATCGTGTGCTGCTCGCCGGGCTGGCCTTCGAAGCGCACCGAGGGCTCGATGAGGAACGCCAGGCCGCTGTTCGTGAGCCGCGTCGCCAGGGCCTGCCAGTCGGGCAGCTCGAGGATCACGCCGAAGTGCGGCATCGGCACGAGGTGCTCACCGACCTGGCCGCTGCGCGCGGTGGGGAAGGGCTCGCCCAGATGGAGCGAGATCTGGTGGCCGAAGAAGTCGTAGTCGACCCAGGTCGGCGCGCTGCGTCCCTCGGTGCAGCCGAGCCGCACGCCATAGAAGCGGCGGGCCTCGTCGAGGTCCCGGACATTGAAGGCAAGGTGGAAGATGCTGCGCATGGTGAAGCTCCTGGGGATCGGCGGGCCGTGAGCTGGCAGCAGAGCGACAAGCCCCGCCCGGACTCGGGGATCGTACAAGCCGTTAAGATAGCGCCATGGCCGACCCCACCGCCGCCGACGTCCAGCACTTCATCGCACAAGGGCTGGCTTGCGACCACCTCGAGGTCGAGGGCGATGGTCAGCATTTCTTCGCCACCATCGTCTCCAGCGAGTTCGCTGGCAAGAGCCGCATTCAGCGCCACCAGCATGTTTACACGGCGCTGGGTGACAGGATGCGCGCGCAAATCCACGCCTTGTCGATGAAGACGCTGACGCCCGCTGAATGGGGCCAAACCTTCGTGAGTGCCGAGCCCGACACCGACAGCGGCGCGCCCGCCGACCCCCACCACCACTGACATCCGGCCGCAGCGTTCGTTGCGGCTGTCGGCCCGGTGCGTCGGCTGATCCGCCGCGCCAGCGCTGAAAGCCGCGAGAACCCTGGGGCCCCGTCGACAGACCTGCACCCTATGGACAAACTCCTGATTCGTGGTGGCCATCGGCTCCAAGGCGAGGTCGCGATCTCGGGCGCCAAGAATGCCGCGCTGCCCGAGCTTTGCGCCGCGCTGCTGAGCGCCGAGCCGGTCACGCTCACCAACGTGCCGCGGCTGCAGGATGTCGACACCACGCTCAAGCTGCTGCGCCACATGGGCGTGCAAGCGCAGGCCAGCGACGCCGACGGCGGCACGGTCACGCTCGATGCGTCGAACGTGACCTCGCCCAAGGCGCCGTACGAGCTCGTCAAGACGATGCGCGCTTCGATCCTGGTGCTCGGCCCGCTGCTGGCGCGCTTCGGCGAAGCCACGGTCTCGCTGCCGGGCGGCTGCGCGATCGGCTCGCGCCCGGTGGACCAGCACATCAAGGGCCTGCAGGCGATGGGTGCCGAGATCACGGTCGAGCACGGCTACATCCTCGCCAAGGCGCCGCAGCGCGGTGGTGAACAGCGTTTGCACGGCGCGCGCATCACGACCGACATGGTGACCGTGACCGGCACCGAGAACCTGTTGATGGCCGCCACCCTGGCGAGGGGCGAGACCGTGCTCGAGAACGCGGCGCAGGAACCGGAGATTGGCGATCTGGCCGAGATGCTGATCGCGATGGGCGCGCGCATCGAGGGCCACGGCACGAGCCGCATCCGCATCGACGGCGTGGCTCGGCTGCGTGGCCTCGCGCCCGAGCAGGCGCATCGCATCGTGCCCGACCGCATCGAGGCTGGCACCTTCCTGTGCGCGGTGGCGGCGACCGGCGGCGACGTGGTGCTGCGCAACGCGCGCGCCAACCACCTCGAAGCGGTGATCGAAAAGCTGCGCGAGGCGGGAGCGCAGATCGAGGCCGGTGCCGACTGGATCCGGGTCCGAGGCTCGGGCCGCCCGCGCGCGGTGAGTTTTCGCACCAGCGAGTACCCGGCGTTCCCGACCGACATGCAGGCCCAGTTCATGGTGCTCGATTGCGTGGCGGGCGGCAGCGCCGAGGTCACCGAGACGATCTTCGAGAACCGCTTCATGCACGTCAACGAACTGCTGCGTCTGGGTGCCTCGATTGACGTGGCCGGCTCGACCGCGGTGGTGCATGGCGTCGAGCGTCTCTCGGGCGCCACCGTGATGGCCACCGACCTGCGTGCCTCGGCCAGCCTGGTGATTGCCGGGCTCGTGGCGAGTGGCCAAACCGTCGTCGACCGGATCTACCATCTCGACCGCGGCTACGACGGCATGGAAGCCAAGCTGCGCGGCATCGGCGCCGACATCGAAAGGGTGAAGGAATGAACATGCCCGTGCCGAACCCCTCGTGGGACGCGGTGTGCCGGAGGCGCTCGTGCTGACGCTTGCGCTGTCCAAGGGCCGCATCTTCGAGGAAACGCTGCCGCTGCTGCGCGCCGCCGGCATCGAGGTCGCCGAAGACCCGGAGACGAGCCGCAAGCTCATCATCGGCACCAGTGACCCGGGCCTGCGCCTGGTGCTGGTGCGTGCCACCGACGTGCCGACCTACGTGCAGCAAGGCGGCGCCGACCTCGGTGTGGTCGGCAAGGACACGCTGATCGAGCATGGCAACGGCTCTGCAGAATCCGCCTTCGGGGGCGCCGGCCTGTACGAGCCGCTCGACCTGAACATCGCGAAGTGCCGCATGAGCGTGGCGGTGCGCGCCGACTTCGACTACGCCAGCGCGGTCAAGCAGGGTTCGCGCATTCGGGTCGCGACCAAGTTCACGCAGATCGCGCGCCGCCACTTCGCCGACAAGGGCGTGCACGTCGATCTGATCAAGCTCTATGGCTCGATGGAGCTCGCACCATTGACCGGGCTGGCCGACGCCATCGTCGACCTGGTGTCGAGCGGCAACACCTTGCGCGCGAACCAGCTCGTCGAGGTCGAGGAGATCATGCAGATCTCGGCGCGCCTGGTCGTGAATCAGGCCGCGCTCAAGCTCGAACGCGTGCCGATCCGGGCGTTGATCGATGCCTTCGCCGCGGCGGTGGGAGAGCTGCCATGAACGTGGTGGTGCGCCGGCTCGCCACCACCGCGGCCGACTTCGAGGCCGAGTTCCAGCGCGTGCTGCACTGGTCGGCCGACACCGATCAGGACATCGAGGCGCGCGTCGCGGCGATCGTGGCCGATGTGCGCACACGTGGCGACGCCGCGGTGCTGGAGTACACGCAGCGCTTCGACGGCGTGAACGCGGCCTCGGTGGCCGAGCTCGAGATCCCGCGCGCCGAATTGCACGCGGCGCTCGATGCGATCACGCCCGCGCAGCGCGGTGCGCTCGAGGCCGCGGCACAGCGCGTGCATGACTATCACGAGCGTCAGCTCGAGGCCTGCGGGCGTTCATGGAGCTACCGCGACGCCAACGGCAGCCTGCTTGGCCAGAAGGTCACGCCGCTGGATCGTGTGGGCATCTA
>JBDSBD010000445.1:0-3332 GCA_039921765.1 Burkholderiaceae bacterium | reverse complement strand
CCCGTTCCCCAAACCGAGCTACCTGTTCGCGCTGGTGGCCGCCGACCTGTTGGCGCGCGAGCAGCACATCCGCACCCGCGCCGGGCGCGACCACCTGCTGCAGGTGTTCGTGCGGCGTGGTGATCTCGACAAGACCGAGCACGCGATGAACTCGCTCGTCGCCGCGCTGGTGTGGGACGAGGCGCGCTTCGGTCTGGCACTGGATCTCGAGCGCTTCATGATCGTCGCCGTTGAGGACTTCAACATTGGCGCGATGGAGAACAAGGGCCTGAACGTCTTCAACACCAAGTACGTGCTGGCCTCGCCGGCCACAGCCACCGATGACGCCTACGCCGGCATCGAATCGGTGGTCGGTCACGAATACTTCCACAACTGGACCGGCAACCGCGTGACCTGCCGCGACTGGTTCCAGCTCAGCCTGAAGGAAGGCCTCACGGTCTTTCGCGATCAGGAGTTCAGCATGGACATGGCCGGCTCGGCCGGCGCGCGCGCGGTCAAGCGCATCGAGGACGTGCGGCGCCTGCGCGAGGCCCAGTTTCCCGAGGACGCCGGCCCGATGGCGCATCCGGTGCGCCCCGACAGCTATGTCGAGATCAACAATTTCTACACCGCCACCGTCTACGAGAAAGGCGCCGAGGTGGTGCGCATGATGCACACGCTGGTCGGGCGCGACGGCTTCAAAGCGGGCCTGCGGCTGTACTTCGAACGCTTCGACGGCCAGGCCGTGACATGCGACGATTTCGCGCAGGCGATCGCCGACGCCAACCCGCAAAGCAGTCTGGCGCGCGCGCTCGACAAGTTCAAGCGCTGGTATGCGCAAGCCGGCACCCCGCTGCTCACCGCGCGCGGTCGCTACGACGCGCCGACGCGCACCTACACGCTGGGTATCGAGCAGGCTGGCACGACCGCGGACAGCGCGGCGCGCGAACCCTTCGTCGTGCCGCTGCTCGTCGGCCTGATCGGACGCGACGGCCGCGCACTGACGCTGCAGCTCGAGGACGAGCCGGCTACCGCAACGCCTTCGACCGAACGCCTGCTGGTGGTCGAGGAAGCGCGCAGCTTCTTCACCTTCGTCAACGTCGACGTCGAACCCGTGCCTTCCCTGCTGCGCGGCTTCACGGCGCCGGTGATCCTGACCGACGGCCTGACCGACGCCGATCTGCTGATCCTGCTGCAACACGACAGCGACCCGTTCAATCGCTGGGAAGCCGGCCAGCGGCTCGCCCTCGGCCGCCTGCTCGCGGCCGTGCGCATGGATGCTGCGCTCGAGCTCGACACTGCGTTCATCGACGCGATGCGCGTTGTGCTGCGCCATCCGGAGCTGGACCCCGCATTCAAGAACCTGCTGCTCACGCTGCCGAGCGAAAGCTATGTCGCCGAACAGCTCGCGACGGTCGACCCGCAGCGCATCCATGGCGCGCGCCAGGCGATGCAACGTCAGCTCGCCAGCGCGCTGCGCAGCGATTGGGAGTGGGCGTACCAGACGCACCAGGTCAGCGGCGCCTACTCGCCCGACGCGGCCTCGGCCGGCAAACGTGCGCTGGCCAACCGGGCGCTGCAGATGCTGTGTCTGGACGCCTCCTCGAGCGGCGACGCGGTGTGGCCCGGGCGCGCGCTCCAGCGTTTCAAGGACGCCACCCAGATGACCGATCGCCTGGGCGCGCTGCGCGCGCTGGTGCACTCGCACGCCGAACTGGCCGCGCCGGCGCTGCACCGCTTCTACGAATTGCACGAAGGCGACGCCCTCGTGATCGACAGCTGGTTCGCGCTCCAGGCGAGCGCCCCGGAAACCAGCGACGGCCGAGTCTTCGCCCAGGCACGCCAGTTGCTCAAGCACCCGGCCTTCTCGCTGCGCAACCCGAACCGCGCGCGCAGCCTGATCTTTGCGCTGTGCGCCGGCAACCCGTCGGCCTTCCACCGGGTGGATGCGGCCGGCTACGCCTTCTGGGCCGAGCGCGTGCTCGAACTCGACCCGGTCAACCCACAGCTCGCGGCGCGCGTGGCGCGCGTGTGCGACCGCTGGGCCCAACTCGCCGAGCCTTACCGCAGCGCAGCGCACGCCGCGGTCGCGCGCGTCGCGGCCGAGCCCGAGTTGTCGGACAACGTGCGCGAGATCGTCACGCACGCGCTCAAGTCATAGGTCGCTACAGTGCTGTGACCTGCGCAAGGCGCGCCGCAGGCGACTCGTTTCAGGCCGCCGGCGCATAACGCCATCGGGCCTTCGCCATGACCCGAACCGTTCTCCGGGCAGGGTACGCTCGCAGCTTCCGATTGACCTGAAAATCCCGAGGAGCGTTTTCCCCATGGCCCAGAAGACGAACGCGTTCTATGCCCAGTCCGGCGGCGTCACCGCCGTCATCAATGCCACAGCCTGCGGCGTGATCGAGACCGCGCGCAAGCACAAGGACCGGATCGGCAAGGTCTATGCCGGGCGCAACGGCATCATCGGCGCACTCACCGAAGACCTGATCGACACGGGCAAAGAGTCCGCGGCATCGATCGCGGCGCTGCGAAGCACGCCGGCGGGTGCGTTCGGCTCATGTCGCTACAAGCTCAAGTCGATCGACGAGAACCGGCGCGAGTACGAACGCCTGATCGCGGTCTTCAAGGCGCACGACATCGGCATGTTCTTCTACAACGGCGGCGGCGACTCGGCCGACACCTGCTTCAAGGTCAGCCAGCTCAGCGAATCGATGGGCTACCCGCTGCAGGCGATCCACGTGCCCAAGACGATCGACAACGACCTGCCCGTCACCGATTGCTGCCCGGGCTTCGGGTCGGTCGCCAAGTATGTGGCGGTGTCCGCCCTCGAGGCCTCGTTCGACGTGCGCTCGATGGCCAAGACCTCGACCAAGGTCTTCGTGATGGAGGTCATGGGCCGTCACGCCGGCTGGATCGCCGCGGCCGGCGGGCTGGTCGAGGAGCATGGCATCCCGGTCGTGATCCTGTTTCCCGAGATCGAGTTCGATGAATCGAAGTTCCTCGCGCGCGTGAACAAGCTCATCAAGCAACACGGCTATTGCACCGTGATCGTGTCGGAGGGCTGCCACCATCCGGACGGCACCTTCCTGGCCGAGCAGGGCGCGCGCGATTCCTTCGGCCATGCCCAGCTCGGTGGCGCCGCGCCGGTGGTCGCCAACCTGATTCGACAGGCGCTCGGCCACAAGTTCCACTGGGCCGTGGCCGATTACCTGCAGCGCGCAGCGCGGCACATCGCATCCAAGACCGACGTGAAGCAGGCCTACGAACTCGGCCGCAAGGCGGTACAACTCGCACTGGCGGGGCACAACGCCGTGATGCCCACCGTCGAGCGGGTGTCCGACGCGCCGTAC
>JBDSBD010000444.1:0-9082 GCA_039921765.1 Burkholderiaceae bacterium | reverse complement strand
GCGTCGATGCCGTCGGCAGCATCGCCTACAACGAGCGCGACCAGGCCATCGTGCAGGCGCGCGCCACCGGCTACGTGGAGCGGCTGCTCGTGCGCGCCACGCTCGACCGCGTCGCCCGCGGGCAGGCGCTGGCCGAGCTCTATGTGCCCGACTGGGTTGCGTCCCAGGAAGAATTCCTGTCGCTGCGCAACATGCAGGGCCACGATCTGGCCGGGCTCGTCGATGGCGCGCGCCAGCGCATGCGCCAGGCCGGCATGAGCGACGCGCAGATCCGCCTCGTCGAGACGAGCGGCACGGTGCATCCGCGCATCACGCTGACAGCGCCCATCGGCGGCGTCGTCGTGGAGCTCAACGCGCGCGAGGGCATGACCGTGATGCCGGGGGCCACCCTGTTTCGCATCAACGGCCTGGCCACGGTCTGGGCCAACGCGGCCGTGCCCGAGGCGCAGGCCGGTCTGATGCGGGTCGGCACCCGCGTGGAGGTGCGCTCGGCCGCCATCGCCGGCACCGTGTTCAAGGGCAGGGTCCAGGCCATCCTGCCGCAGGTCGACACCGCGACGCGCACGCTCAACGCGCGCGTCGAGCTGGCCAACGCATCGCCACACCATCCGCAGCTCGTGCCCGGCATGTTCGTCAGCATCGAGCTGAGCACACCGGCGCAATCGGGCCTGACGGTGCCGACCGAGGCGATCATCCAGACCGGCCGGCGCAGCGTCGTGATGCTGGCCGAAGGCGACGGCAGGTTCCGCCCGGTCGAGGTCGGGATCGGCACCGAGTCGAACGGGCGCACCGAAATCAGGAGCGGCCTGCGCGCCGGGCAGAAGGTGGTCGCGTCGGGCCAGTTCCTGATCGATTCGGAAGCCAGCCTGCGCGCCAGTGCGACGCGCCTGGAAGGCGCTCCCCCGCAGGCTGCGCCGAGCGCGCCCGAGCACAGCGGCCAGGGCCGGATCGAGGCGATCGGCAACGAGGCCGTGACGCTGTCGCATCAGCCGATCCCGGCCCTGGGATGGGGCGCGATGACGATGGACTTCGGTGTGCCGCCGGCCGGGCTGCCGGCGGGTCTGAAACCGGGCCAGCCGATCAGCTTCGGCTTCACGATGAACCCGGACGGCCTGCCGGTGCTGACGCGCATCGAGCCGCGCAGCGCCTCTGCGGCAAGCGCCGCGCCGGTTTCGCGCGCCGGCCGCGCCGCGCCCGCCCGGTCCGCAGCACCAGGCGCGAAGGAGGCGGCGCGATGATCGCGGCACTGATTCGCGCCTCGATCGCAAACCGCTTCCTGGTGCTGCTGGCCACGCTGATGGTGGCCGCGTGGGGGGCCTGGTCGGTCACGAAGATGCCGCTCGACGCCCTGCCCGACCTGTCCGATGTGCAGGTCATCATCCGCACTGCGTATCCCGGCCAGGCGCCGCAGATCGTCGAGAACCAGGTCACGTACCCGATGACGACGACGATGCTGTCGGTGCCGGGCGCCAAGGCGGTGCGCGGCTACTCGTTCTTCGGCGACTCGTTCGTCTACGTGCTGTTCGACGACGGCACCGACCTGTACTGGGCGCGCTCGCGTGTGCTCGAGTATCTGAACCAGGTGCAGTCGCGCCTGCCGGCCGGCGCGACAGCGGCGCTCGGGCCGGATGCGACCGGCGTCGGCTGGATCTTTGAGTACGCGCTGGTCGACCGCAGCGGCCGCCACGATCTGGCGCAGCTGCGTTCGCTGCAGGACTGGTTCCTGAAGTACGAACTGAAGACCGTGCCCGACGTCGCCGAAGTCGCCTCGGTCGGTGGCATGGTCAAGCAGTACCAGGTCGTGCTCGACCCCGACAAGCTGCGCGCCTACGGGCTGACGCACGCCAGGGTGGTCGCGGCGATCCGCAACGCGAACCAGGAGAGCGGCGGCTCGGTGCTCGAGCTCGGCGAGGCCGAGTACATGGTGCGCGCCTCGGGCTACCTGAGCTCGCTCGACGACTTCCGGAAGATTGCGCTGGCGAGCACCGCGGCCGGCGTGTCGGTGCGGCTCGGCGATGTCGCACGGGTCCAGATCGGGCCCGAGATGCGCCGCGGCGTTGCCGAGCTCGATGGTGAAGGCGAGGTCGCCGGCGGCATCATCGTGATGCGTTCGGGAAAGAACGCGCTCGAGACGATCCAGGCCGTGAAGGCCAAGCTCGCTTCCTTGCAATCCAGCCTGCCGCAGGGTGTGGAGATCGTGCCGGTCTACGACCGCTCGCACCTGATCGAGCGCGCCGTCGACAACCTGTCGCGCAAGCTGGTCGAGGAGTTCATCGTCGTCGCGCTGGTGTGCTTCGCGTTCCTGTTCCACCTGCGCTCGGCCTTCGTCGCGATCATCTCGTTGCCGCTTGGCGTGCTCGCGGCGTTCATCGTGATGCGCTACCAGGGCGTCAACGCCAACATCATGTCGCTCGGCGGCATCGCGATCGCGATCGGCGCGATGGTCGATGCGGCGGTCGTGATGATCGAGAACGCGCACAAGCACATCGAGCGCTGGCGCCACGCCCATCCTGGAGCCGCCTTGAAGGGCGAGGCGCACTGGCGCGTCATTGCCGAGGCGGCGGCCGAGGTCGGCCCGGCGCTGTTCTTCTCGCTGCTGATCATCACGCTGAGCTTCATTCCGGTGTTCACGCTCGAGGCCCAGGAGGGGCGATTGTTCGCGCCGCTCGCGTTCACGAAGACCTATTCGATGGCCGCGGCCGCCGGCTTGTCGGTCACGCTGATTCCGGTGCTGATGGGCTACCTGATCCGCGGGCGCATCCCGGACGAGCACGCCAATCCGCTCAATCGCTTCCTGATCGCGGTCTACCACCCGTTGCTCGATGCGGTGTTGCGCTGGCCCAAGGCGACCTTGGCCGTTGCGCTGCTGCTGCTGCTGTCGAGCCTGTGGCCGCTTCAGCAAATCGGCGGCGAATTCATGCCGGCGCTCGACGAAGGCGACCTGCTGTACATGCCGACCGCGTTGCCGGGGCTGTCGGTGGGCAAGGCGGCGCAGCTGCTGCAGCAGACCGACCGGCTGATCAAGACGGTGCCCGAGGTCGCAACCGTGTTCGGCAAGGCCGGCCGCGCCGAGACGGCGACCGACCCGGCGCCGCTCGAGATGTTCGAGACCACGATCCAGTTCAAGCCGCGCGAGCAATGGCGAGCCGGCATGACGCCGGCCAAGCTGGTCGAGGAACTCGACCGCACGGTGCAGGTGCCCGGGCTGTCCAACATCTGGGTGCCGCCGATCCGCAACCGCATCGACATGCTCGCCACCGGCATCAAGAGCCCGGTCGGTGTGAAGGTGGCGGGCGCGGGCCTGGCCGAGATCGACCGCGTGACGCAGGAGATCGCGCGCGTCGTCAAGGACGTTGCGGGGGTTTCGTCGGCGCTCGCCGAACGGCTCACCGGCGGGCGCTACATCGACGTGCAGATCGACCGCGACGCGGCCGCGCGCTTCGGCATGAACATCGCCGACGTGCAGACGGTCGTCGCGTCGGCAATCGGCGGCGAGAACGTCGGCGAGACGGTGGAAGGCCTGGCGCGCTTTCCGATCAACGTCCGCTACCCGCGCGAGATCCGCGATTCCCTCGAAGGCCTGCGGCAGCTGCCGATCCTGACCGAGCGCGGTGCGCGCATCGTGTTGTCGGACGTGGCCAAGGTGCAGGTCGCCGACGGTCCGACCATGCTCAAGAGCGAGAACTCGCGGCTGTCGGGCTGGGTCTATGTCGACATCCGCGAGCGCGACCTGCGCTCGGCGGTGCTCGACATGCAGCGCGCGGTCGCGCAGCAGGTCAAGGTGCCACCCGGCTATTCGGTGGCGTGGTCGGGGCAGTTCGAGTTCCTGGAGCGCGCGACCGCGAAACTGAAGGTGGTGGTGCCGTTCACCTTGCTGATCATCTTCGTGCTGCTGTACCTGATCTTCAAGCGCTTTGGTGAGGCGCTGCTGCTGATGACGACGCTGCCGTTCGCACTGGTCGGCGGCATCTGGTTGCTCTACCTGCTCGGCTACAACCTGTCGATCGCCGGCGCGGTCGGCTTCATCGCGCTGGCCGGCGTGTCGGCCGAGTTCGGCGTGATCATGCTGCTGTACCTGAAGCACGCCTGGGTCGAGCGCGTCGACGAGGGCAAGACGAGCACCGCGGATCTGCTCGACGCGATCCACGAAGGCGCGGTGCAGCGCGTGCGGCCGAAGGCGATGACGGTGGCGGTGATCCTGGCCGGCCTGTTCCCGATCATGTGGGGCAGCGGCACCGGCTCGGAGGTGATGCAGCGCATCGCCGCACCGATGGTCGGCGGCATGATCACCGCGCCGCTGCTGTCGATGTTCGTGATCCCGGCCGCCTACCTGTTGATGCGGCGCCGGCGCGAAACCGCCGCACCGGGCGCGCCGCGCCGGGACGTTCCGAGCGAGGCGACTTGATGCCTTGCCCACTTTTGACCAAGGAGACGATGATGTTGAACCCCGTGAACCGGTCGCGCCGCCGCCTGACCGCCATGGCAATCCTCGGTGCCCTCGGCACCCCCGCGCTGGCCGCGTCGAGGCCGATGGCGATCGAGGTCTGGAAAGGCCCCGGCTGCGGTTGCTGCGAGGACTGGGTGAGCTACCTGCGAGCCCAGGGCTTCCAGGTGCGCAGCCACGACGGCGGCAACACCGATGCACGCGCGGCGCTGGGCATGCCGACGCGCTATGGCAGCTGCCACACCGCCAAGGTGGACGGCTATGCGCTCGAAGGCCACGTGCCGGTGCGCGAGATCCGCCGTCTGCTGAAGGAGCGGCCGGTGGCCGTGGGCCTGGCAGTGCCGGCGATGCCACGCGGCTCGCCCGGCATGGATGGCCCCGACTACGGCGGCCAGCGCGACCCCTTCGAGGTGCTGCTGGTGCGGCGCGACGGCAGCGCGCGCGTGTACCAGTCCTATCTTTGAAGGGAAGCGTCCATGACACGCCGACGCCCCGGTGTCACCGGGCCGGCGCCATTTTTTGACGTTCAACCCACCCGGAAATAACCCGATGAAGAAATTTGCAGTTCTGAGCCTTGCCGCGGCTTCGTTGCTGACCTGCGGCGCCGTGCTTGCGCAGCAGAAGATGAACGGCATGGGCGACATGAAGAGCATGGGCATGGACATGCCGATGAAGCCCGCGAGCGCGGCGAAGGCGACGACGCACAGGGCGTCGGGCGTCGTCAAGCAAGTCGACACCAAGGCCAGCACCGTCACGCTCGCGCATCAACCCATCAAGAGCCTGAACTGGCCCGCGATGACGATGGGGTTCAAGGTCAAGGACAAGAGGCTCTTCGACAAGCTCGGCGTCGGAGCGAAGGTCGACGTCGGGCTGGAGCAGCAAGGCAACGACTACGTCGTGACCGACGTCCGGTAGAGCGCCCGCGCCGCGCCATGCGTGCACGTCAGAAGCTGGACTTGGTCTTGATCAGGAACTGCATCTTCCTGATGTCGGGCGTCCCATTCAGCGGGAAGGCGATGTCCAGGTGCAGCACGTTGCTGAACGCGGAGCGCGTGCTGACGATGCGAAGGCCGGCGCCCACGTTGCTGAGCCAGCCCGGGTTGACGCGGTTGGCGTTGTCGCCACCCCAGGCGCGGCCGATATCGAAGAACGTCGCGCCGCCGACGCGAAACAGCCGCCACACATAGAGGTCGGTGTAGAAGCGCTCTTCCAGCGTGAACAATGCGCGCCGCGTTCCGCTCTGGTAGCGCAGCGGGTAGCCGCGCAGGCCGTTGTCGCCGCCCAGCAGCAGCGCGTCATCCGGGTTGGCCCGCGTCAGCATGTCGCCCGACGCGGCCGCGTAGAACAGCCAGCGTCGGCCTTGCGGCAGGTAGTACTGCGCCTGGGCACCCAGGCGCTGGCGCCGGACCTGCCCGCTCACCAGCTGCCCCGAGAGTCGGGCCGAGGCCATCAGCGTGTGCCTGGCGGCCGGCTCGAATCCGCGGCTGACGGTGCCCGAATACAGCAGCGCGTCCTGGCTCGAACCCAGCCCTGTCCGGGCCCAGCCGAGCTGCAGCGTCGAGGCCAGGCCAAGCGCGAAGAACTCGGGCCGCCCGATCAGGTTGCGGTTCAGCTCCTTTTCATAGCGGTCCTCGAGCAGCTCGTAGCGCACGAACGGCCCGACCAGCCGCTGGTCGGCCGGCAGTTGCGCCGGTGCCGTCAGACCCGGCTCGACCGCGAAGGCGTCATCCTGCAGGCTCAGGCCGAGCGAGTAGCGCTGCACCCAGCCATCGACCCGCCCGCGCGACCAACCACCGAAGACTTCGGCCTGCGTCAATCGATGCCGATACTGGCTTTGCGCCACGCCGGCGTTGTAGAGCGTGTCGAGGCGGTCGTCCTTCACGGCGGTGACGCCGGCCGTCCAGCGCGAGTCGAGCGCGTAGAACGGCCGCACGAGCGAGACCGCGTCGCGCTGGCCGTCGCTGTTGGAGGCGTGGCTGTAACCCAGCGAGGCCCAGGTTCCGAACGCGCGATCGTTGACGAACTGGAATTCGTTGCTGGAACGGTCGACGGTCCTGGAGCGGCCCAGGCTCAGCGACACGCCGGTTCCCAGCAGGTTGTACTCGCGCAGATGCACGCCGCCGGAGTTGGCGCCGCCCGAACGGCCGACGCTCACGCCGGGGTCGAGCGACCAGGTGTCGCGCGTCAGCACCTCGATGTCGACCACCCCGTCGTGGTAGGCCAGCGGGCGGATCTGCACATCGTAGAGATAGCGATTGCTGTGCAGCAGGCGCTCGGTCTCTTCGATCAATGGAACCGAGAGCGCGTCGCCCGTCTTGAACAGAAGTGCCCGTTCGATGACGCCGGGCCGCGTCTGGATGTGCAGCTTGTTGGCCCAGCGAAAGAGCAGCTTGTCTTCCTTCGGATCGGCCAGGTCGAAGATGTCGAGCGCCGTGACACGGATCTCGCCGACCTTCGCGCCCGCGGCTTCGAGCTGCACGAAGCTTGGCAGCGAAGACGCGGGCTCCTGCGCCTGCGTGATGCCCTGCGCGGCGCAGGCCATGTACAGCGCAACGCGCACCGACTTGTTCGCTCGCTTCGAAAGTGCAGCCAGCAGCGCGCCGATGACCGGAAAAGGAGGTCTCTTCAACGGACGCTCCTTGAACTCGGGACCACGCCGAGTGTCGCAGGGCACGGGGAGGCCTTCATCATGGCGCGGCGCCTGGTGTTCACGCTGTCGGCGATGGCGTCGAGCTCGTCCTGGGTGCGGACGCCAGGCGTGGCTCGCCCGAGTGCAAGGCATGGGGTAGGATCGGGATTCAAGGCCGCGCAAGCGCCACCCAGGCCGCCAGCAGAGCGAACAGCACCGGCTGGTGCAGCATGTAAAAGCTCAGGCTCCAGCGCCCCAGCACCGCGAGCGGCGTCAACGCACGCGCCAGCGTGCCGGCCACCCAGGAGCGGCGTCGCGCCAGCACCCACTGGCCGGCCGCGAACGCCCAGAGCATCACACCGAGCCAGGGCAGCAGCGGCACGTAATCCTCGGTGACGGGCTTGTGCGTGACGAGGCCGACCCAATTGGTGAGCCGGGTGTCGAAGAACGGATGCTGGATCAGCAGCGGCAGCACCAGCGCAAGCGCTCCCAGAGGCCAGAGCCAGCGCCCCGCGCCGGCGCTGAGCCGGATCACGATCAGCATGACCGCGATGGCATGCAGCACGCCGAAGCTGATGAAGCTGCGCGGGAACACCCACCACGACCCGAGACTGACGAGCAGCGCACAACCCGCCACCTGCGCCCAGCGACGCCAGAAGCCGGCCGAGAACCTTGGTCGGCCCGCGCTCTGCTGCAGCGCGACCGCCTGGCCGAACCCGGCGCAGAACAGGAACAGCGAGACGATGCAGGCGCGCTGCACGGTCCAGAACGGGTCGGTGTAGAAGTTCTGCCGAATGAGGCCGAAATGGTTCAGATCGAAGCTGAAGTGGAACGCCGCCATCCAGACGATCGCCGCGCCGCGCAGTGCATCGAGCCGATCAAAGCGCTGCGACCTCGGGGCTGGAATCGCGGATCGGACCGGGGGCGGTGGCGGGGCGCGCATTCGTCAACGATAGCGCACCGAAGTTGCTTGCTGGCCCGGCTGGCTTGCGAACCCGATCCGGCCGACCCGGGTCACCCCAGCCAGGCCCGCGCATTGCGATACATGCGCATCCACGGGCTGTCCGCACGGGTCTCGCCGTCGGTCCAGCTCATCTGGACGTTGCGGAACACGCGCTCCGGATGCGGCATCAGCGCGGTGAAGCGGCCGTCCGGCGTGGTCACCGCGGTTAGGCCTTCGGGGCTGCCGTTCGGGTTGAACGGATAGGTCTCGGTCGGTTGGCCCGCGTGGTCGACAAAGCGCAGCGCGCGCTGCACGGTTTTCGGATCGCCGCGCTGCGAAAAATCGGCAAAGCCTTCGCCATGCGCCACCGCCACCGGGATGCGGCTGCCCTGCATGTCGCGGAAGAAGATCGACGGGCTGTCCAGCACCTCGACCAGGCTCAGGCGCGCCTCGAACTGCTCGCTGCGGTTGCGCGTGAACTTCGGCCAGGCCTGCGCGCCGGGAATGATGGCGCTGAGCGCGGCCATCATCTGGCAGCCGTTGCACACGCCGAGCGCGAAGGTGTCGCTGCGGTTGAAGAAGGCCGCGAACTGCTCGGCCAGCATCGGGTTGAACAGCACCGAGCGGGCCCAGCCCTCGCCGGCGCCGAGCGTGTCGCCGTAGCTGAATCCGCCGCAGGCGACGAAGCCCTTGAACATGTCGAGCCGCGCGCGGCCGGACTGCAGATCGCTCATGTGCACGTCGAAGGTATCGAAGCCGGCGCGGTGCAGTGCGTAGCTGGTCTCGACGTGGCTGTTGACACCCTGCTCGCGCAGGATCGCGAGCTTCTGCCGGGCGGTGCGGGCGCCGGATGCGACGCGGCCCGCAGCAGCACCCTGGGCCGCCGGCAGCGGTGGCTCTTCACTCGGGTCGAAGCTCAGCGCCAGGTGCAGGCCCGGGTCATCGATGGCGCCTGCGGCCGCGTGCTCGGCGTCGGCGCACTCGGGGTTGGCGCGCAGCCGCGCGATGCGCCAGCTGACCTCGTCCCAGGTCTGGTGCAGCTCGCGCAGGCCGGCGCTGAACACCG
>JBDSBD010000443.1:0-5794 GCA_039921765.1 Burkholderiaceae bacterium | reverse complement strand
TCACCGACTCCATGTACATCAGCCCGGGCGAGCCGTTCATCTCGCGCTCGATGACGCTGATGACGCTGTCTTCCAGCTTCTGCGCCGAAGCGCCGGGGTAGGCTGCCGAGATCACGATGGCCGGCGGCGCCACCGGCGGGTACTGCGCCACAGGCAGCTGCGTGATCGCCACACCGCCCATAACGAGGATGAAGAGGGCGATCACCCACGCGAAGATGGGACGATCGATGAAGAAGCTGGCCATGGCAGGGCGCTCCGGCTACTGGCGCGCGGCCGGGGTCGACGCAGCGGAGGACGCCGCCACGGCGGCCGAGCCCGCCGCAGCACCGGCGCTCGCAGCGCTTGCCGCACCCGCGCCCGCATCGCGCACCCACGGCACCGGATTCACCGGTGCGCCCGGCACCCTCATCTTCTGGAAGCCGTCGACGATCACCTTGTCACCCGCTTGCAGGCCCTCGAGCACGACCCAGTTGCCGTTCTGCGCCGAGCCCACCTTGATCTGGCGCGGCGCGGGCTTGTTGTCGGCGCCGACCACCAGCACCGTGTCGCCCTGGTCCGAACGCGTGACGGCCTGCTGCGGCACCAGAATGCCGCCGGGCAGCTCGGCCTGCGCGAGGCGCACGCGCACATACATGCCCGGCAGCAGGAAGCCGTCCGGATTGGGCAGCTCCGCACGCAACGTGAGCTCGCCCGAACTCGGGTCCACGGTCAGGTCGGTGAACAGCAGTTTGCCAGCGTGCGCGTAGTCGCTGCCGTCCTGGAGCAGCACGTGCACGCTGGCGGCCTGCGCGCCCGAGCGCTTGAGCTCGCCGCGGCTCAGCGCCTTGCGCAGGCGCAAGCCCTCGCTGGCCGACTGCGTGAAGTTCACGTAGATCGGATTGATCTGCTGCACCACGGCCAGCGGTGTGGCCTCGCCCTGGCCCACGAGCGCACCTTCGGTGACGAGCGCACGGCCGATGCGTCCGGAAATCGGCGCACTGACCGACGCGTAGCCGAGGTTGATCTGCGCGGTCTGGATCGCGGCCTTGGCGGCCGCCACATCGGCCTCGGCCGACTTTTGCGCCGCGACCGCATTGACGTAATCCTGCTTGCTGACGGCGTTCGCCGCGAGCAGCGGCTTGAAGCGCTCGGCCTGCGCGCCGGCCTGCGTCAGGTTGGCCTGGGCGCGCGCCAGCGTGGCCTGCGCACTCGCCAGCGTGGCGCGGTACGGCGCCGCATCGATGCGAAACAGCGGATGGCCGGCGCGCACGTCGCTGCCTTCCTTGAACAGGCGTTGCTGCACGACGCCGGCGACGCGGGCGCGCACCTGCGCCACGCGCGAGGCCTCGAGCCGGCCCGGCAGCTCGCTGGTCAGGGTCACGGTCTGCGGCACCACCGTGATCACGCCGACCGCGGGCGGTGGCGGCGCGCCGCCGCCAGCCGGATCCGACCCGGCCTTCGGGCCACAGGCCGTCAACGCGAGGGTTGCCGAAAGTACCAGCAACCAATGAGGGGTGCGACAGGCACGGCTGTCGCCCACGGCGTTCTTCGACGCAAACATGCGAAACCCTTCAGTTGTTACGGCGCGCCAGGGCACCAGGTCAAACGCGTGATTCACGTGCCAACCGCCAGACCGCACCGGGCGCGCGCGAAACGACGGAGCCGCGCCGCAGCGCCGCAGGCGGGTGCAGGTCGGCTCCGAGGTGCGGTAGTATACATACACGATTGAATGTAAGCGGGTTGCCCGCCGGGATCGACCGCCATGGTACGCAGAACGAAGGAAGAAGCGCAGGCCACGCGCAGCCACATCCTCGACACCGCCGAGCTCGTGTTCGAGCAGCACGGCGTGTCGGGCGCGTCGCTGCATGCGATCGCCAAGGCCGCGGGGCTGACGCGCGGCGCGATCTACTGGCATTTCCGCGACAAGGCCGATCTCTTCAACGCGATGATGGAGCGCGCAACGCTGCCGCTCGAACAGGCCGGTCGGCGCCACCGCAGCGAGGGCGCGGCGCCCACGCTGGTCCGGATGCGCGAAGGTTTCATCGACGTGCTGCGCCGCATCGCCGCCGACGCGCAGATGCGGCGCGTGTTCGGGATCGCCACCCACAAGGTCGAGTACGTCGGCGAGATGCAGGCCGTGCGCCAGCGCCACCTGGCGGTTCGCGACACCTGCCTGGTCGATGTCGAGCGGCGCCTGAACCTGGCGATGCGGCGCGGGGAGCTCTCGCGTCGCCTGCCGGCGCGCGCCGCCGCGGTCGGCCTGCACGCATTGTTCGACGGCCTGCTCCACAACTGGATGCTCGACCCGGGCGCGTTCAAGCTCGTGACGGTCGGCACCCAAGTGCTCGACGCCTACCTCGCCGGGCTCGCCGCGGCACCCGCCGCCGAAACCATCTCGGTCCCTGCGGCCACGCCGGCGCCGAGACTCTCCGGCGTGCGCCGCGTGGTGGGCGCGCCCGCCGCACACGTCAGCGCGGCGCCGTTGCGATAACGAGCGCCTCGATGCGCCGGCGGCGTGGCACGGCCGGCCGCGCCATCGCTAGCTTGCACCCGCACCCCGCGCGGCACGCTCGCGTTCGAACTTGAACACCGCAACGCTGGCGCGCAGGTTCGGCCAGTGGCGCACCGCGCGCGCGTTCTGGACGCCGAATGAATCGAGGATGCGCAGGCCGTTCTTGCGCGCCAGCACCTCGAAGTCGGTGTAGGTGCCGACGCGGATGTTCGGCGTGTCGTACCACTGGTAGGGGAGCACGCGCGTCACCGGCATGCGCCCGCCGGCCACGCGCAGCCGGTTCGGCCAGTGCGCGAAGTTCGGGAAGCTGACGATGCCGATGCGGCCGACGCGCGCCGTCTCCTGCAGCATCTTCTCGGCGTTGCGCAGGTGCTGCAGAGTGTCGAGCTGCAGCACGACGTCGAAACTGCGGTCGTCGAACAGTGCCAGCCCCTCCTCGAGGTTGAGCTGGATCACGTTGACGCCGCGCTGCGTGCACGCGAGCACGTTGGCATCGCTGATCTCGATGCCGTAGCCGCTGCACTGGCGGCGCTCGCACAGGTGGGCGAGGAGCCGGCCGTCGCCGCAGCCCAGGTCGAGCACCCGCGAGCCGGGCGGCACCAGCTCGGCGATCAACTCCATGTCCTTGCGGTCGCTCATGCCGTCTGTGATCCTGGCTGGAGCCCGCGCGCTTGAGCAAGCGGGGCAGGGTGGGGCCGGGGCTGGGCCTCGGTTCGCCCCGAAGAGCCTGCCTCGAGCGCCATGCGCTCGAAGTACGCCCGCAGCACGCCGTGGTAGCGCGCATCGTCGAGCAGGAACGCATCGTGGCCGTGTCGGGCGTCGATCTCGGCGTAGCTCACGTCACGCTTGTGATCGACCAGCGCCTTGACGATCTCGCGCGAGCGCGCCGGCGCGAAGCGCCAGTCGGTGCTGAAGCTGATGATCTGGAACCTGCACACCGCCGCGGCGAACGCCTGGGTCAGGTCGCCGCCGAACTCGCGCGCCGGGTCGAAGTAGTCGAGCGCGCGCGTGATCAGCAAATAGGTGTTGGCGTCGAAGTACTCGCTGAACTTGTCGGCCTGGTGGCGCAGGTAGCTCTCGATCTCGAACTCGATCTCCTGCGTGCTGTAGTTGAGCAGGCCGTTGCGCAGGCTGCGGCCGAACTTGGCCGCCATCGCGTCGTCGCTCAGGTAGGTGATGTGGCCGATCATGCGTGCCACGCGCAGGCCGCGCCGCGGCAGCGTCGCGTGCGCGTAGAAGTGGCCGCCGTGGAAGTCGGGGTCGGTGACGATGGCGCGGCGCGCCACCTCGTTGAAGGCGATGTTCTGCGCCGACAGGTTGGGCGCGCTCGCCACCGCGATGCAGTGGCGCAGCCGCTGCGGGTAGCGCAACGACCAGCTCAGCGCCTGCATCCCGCCCAGGCTGCCGCCAAGCACTGCGGCGAGTTGCGTGATGCCGAGCACATCGAGCAGTCGCGCCTGCGCGTCGACCCAGTCCTCGACCGTCATGACCGGGAAGTCGGCGCCATAGGGTCGGCCCTGCGCTGCCGGGTCGGGATTGGGGTGCATCGGCCCGGTCGAGCCGAAGCAAGAGCCCGGGTTGTTGATGCCGATCACGAAGAAGCGGTTCGTGTCGAGCGGCTTGCCCGGCCCGACCAGGTTGTCCCACCAGCCTTCGCTCCCGGCCTGGCCCGCGTAGATGCCGGCCACATGGTGGCCGGCGTTGAGCGCGTGGCACACCAGCACCGCGTTGCTCCTGTCGGCATTGAGCGTGCCGTAGGTCTCGTAGACCAGCGAGTAGTCGCGCAGGCTGGCGCCGCTCCTGAGCGGGAGCGGCTGCGCGAAGTGCATCGATTGGGGCTGAACGGGACCGACGGAATTCATGAGCGCCAACAAAAAACCCGGCGCCGCAAAAGCGGGACACCGGGCAGCAGCGTCCTGTCTTTAGCGGAATTTATTGAGCGCCCGCAAGCCGGAACAAATCGGCGCTGGGTGGCAGTATAGCGAGCCGGCGCAGCGCGCGTGCCAGCGCCACGGCGCTGAAGGGTCCCGCTTGCGCCGGCGCCCGCGCTGCGCCGTATGGCTTCGCCTCCCGTTGCGGCGCGAGGCCCGGGACTACCATCGCGAGCTGTTCCGCAGGAGTGTTGCACCCATGTTCGACTGGCTCAAGAAACTCGACCACCACTTTCCCGTCCGCTACGCCGTGTGGCTGCTGTGCGCCGTCGCGCTGATGCTGAGCGCGTTCAGCTGGGTCGCGTTCGGCATCGGCGGCGGGCTCACGCTGGTGTTTCTGGTGCTCGTCGGCCTGGGCTTTCGCGACACCCAGCAGACGCGCCACTCGGTGCTGCGCAACTATCCCGTCATCGGCCATCTGCGCTTCCTGCTCGAGTTCGTGCGGCCCGAGATGCGCCAGTACTTCATCGAAGGCGACAACGAGGCCGCGCCGTTCTCGCGCCAGCAACGCTCGCTGGTCTACCAGCGCGCCAAGGGCGAAGCCGACAAACGCCCGTTCGGGACCCAGATGGACGTGGGCGCGGCGGGCTACGAGTGGATCAACCACTCGCTCGCACCCACCACGCTGGCAAGCCACGACTTTCGCGTCACCATCGGCGCCAGCCGCGCCCAGCCGTACAGCGCAAGCATCTTCAACATCTCGGCGATGAGCTTCGGCTCGTTGAGCGCCAACGCGATCCGGGCCTTGAACGCCGGCGCCCGGCGCGGCAACTTCGCCCACGACACCGGCGAGGGCTCGATCAGCCGCTACCACCGCGAGAACGGTGGCGACCTGATCTGGGAGATCGGCTCGGGCTACTTCGGCTGCCGCAACACCGACGGGTCGTTCAACGAAGAGCGCTTCATCCAGAGCGCGCGCGAGCCGCAGGTCAAGATGATCGAGCTCAAGCTCAGCCAGGGCGCCAAGCCCGGCCATGGCGGCGTGCTGCCGGGGCCGAAGGTCACGCCCGAGATCGCCGCGGCGCGTGGCGTCGAGGCCTGGGTCGATTGCCTCTCGCCGTCCAGCCACAGCGCCTTCTCGACGCCGATCGAGATGCTGCATTTCCTGGACCGGTTGCGCGAGCTCTCGGGCGGCAAGCCGACCGGCTTCAAGCTGTGCATCGGCCACCCGTGGGAGTGGTTCGCGATCGCCAAGGCGATGCTCGAGACCGGGATCACGCCCGACTTCATCGTGGTCGACGGCGCCGAGGGCGGCACCGGCGCGGCGCCGCTCGAGTTCACCGACCACGTCGGCGCACCGCTCCAGGAAGGGCTGCTGCTGGTGCACAACACGCTGGTCGGCCTGAACCTGCGCGATCGCATCAAGATGGGC
>JBDSBD010000442.1:0-2906 GCA_039921765.1 Burkholderiaceae bacterium | reverse complement strand
CTTGCGCAACGCTGCGCGCCAGGTTGCGGATGCGCCCGATGTAGGCGGCGCGCTCGGTCACGCTGATTGCGCCGCGTGCATCGAGCAGGTTGAAACAATGGCCGGCCTTGAGCAACTGCTCGTAGGCGGGCAGCGCGAGGCGTTGCTCCATCAGATGCTTCGATTGCCTTTCGTGGGCGCTGAATGCGGTCAGCAGGAACTCGACGTCGCTGTGTTCGAAGTTGTAGGCGCTTTGCTCGACCTCGTTCTGTCTGTAGACGTCACCGTAGCTCAGGCGCGGCCCAGTCAGCACGTCGGTCCAGGTCAGGTCATAGACGTTGTCGACACCCTGCAGGTACATGGCCAGACGCTCCAGCCCGTAGGTGATCTCGCCGGTGGCGGGCTTGCAGTCGATGCCGCCCACTTGCTGGAAGTAGGTGAACTGCGTCACCTCCATGCCGTTCAACCACACCTCCCAGCCCAGGCCCCAGGCGCCGAGCGTCGGGTTCTCCCAGTCGTCCTCGACGAAGCGGATGTCGTTGGCCTTCAGATCGAAGCCGAGCGCCTCGAGCGAGCCGAGGTAGAGCTCCAGAATGTTCGCCGGCGCGGGCTTGAGCACCACCTGATATTGGTAGTAATGCTGCAGCCGGTTCGGGTTCTCGCCGTAGCGCCCGTCCTTCGGCCGGCGGCTCGGCTGCACGTACGCGGCACGCCACGGCTCGGGCCCGATGGCGCGCAAGAACGTGGCGGTGTGGCTGGTGCCGGCACCCACTTCCATGTCGTAGGGTTGGAGCAGCGCGCAACCCTGCGCGGCCCAGTAGTCCTGCAGCTTGAGGATGATTTGCTGGAAGGTGAGCATGGGCCGGGAGTCTGCGTAAACCCTTGATTCTAGAGGCGTGGCGCCCTGCTAGCCTCGGAGCCCGCCGCTTCCCGCCGCTGCGCATGACGACTCAGCAACTCATCCTCAGCCTCGTTCTCGCGACCATGGTGTTCTCGGTCGCGCTCGAACTCAAGGTCGCCGATTTCTCACGCGTGGCGCACACGCCGCGCGCCGTCATCTGCGGATTGATCCCGCAATTCGTGCTGCTGCCGGTGGGCACCTGGCTCGCGACCCTGGCGCTTGATCTGCCGGCCAACATCGAGGCGGCAATGATCCTCGTGGCCGCGTGCCCGGGTGGCTCGCTGTCCAACGTGGTCACGCATTTCGGGCGCGGCAACACGGCGTTGTCGGTCAGCATTTCGGCCGTGGCGGCGGTGATGGCGCTGTTCCTGACGCCCTTCAACTTCACCTGGATGATGGCCACCAACCCGGCCACCGCAGGTTGGCTGCGCTCGCTCGCCATCGACCCGTCCGACATCTGGTGGAGCCTGTTCGCACTGCTGGCGCTGCCGATGGCCCTGGGCCTGACGATCAGCCATCGTTGGCCCGCGCTGACCGCGATGATCCGCAAGCCATTGGGAGCGTTCAGCCTGCTGGCGCTGCTCGTGTTCATCGCGGCCGGGCTCTATATCCAGCGCGCATTGCTCACGGCGCACATCCTGCCGCAGGTCGCGATCGTGGTCCTGCACAACGCCAGCGGACTGTTGCTCGGCTTCCTGTGCGCACTGGCCTTTCGCGTGACCGAGCGCGACCGGCGCGCCATCATGATCGAAGGCGGAATGCAGAACTCGGGGCTGGCGCTGGGCATCATCGCGGTGCAGTTCAACGCCGATCTCGGCATGGTCATCATTGCGAGCCTGTGGGGCATCTGGCACATCGTGTCCGGCCTGTCGCTCGCGTGGCTCTGGCGACGCAAGGACGCGCGCCGCGCGGCTTGAGCCGAGACCCGCTCGCGAACCGCAACGCGGCGCGCAATCAGCGCGGCAAACCCGAACTCGCAGAGGGCCAATGCACGGTACGAGAGCGCCACGCGAAGGCCGCGACGATCAGTGCTGCGAGCAGCGCCGGCGGCCACAGGCCGAAGCGCGACGCCCACCACGCGAACGGCGTCACACCGTGGCGCGCCTGCACCTGGGCGTCGAGCACGCCCCGCGTGAAGGGCACGAGTCTGGCGCTGACGCGGCCGCGATCGTCGATCACGGCGGTGGCGCCGGTGTTGGTGGCGCGCACCATCGGGATCTGGAATTCGAGCGTGCGCATGCGCGAGATCTGCAGGTGCTGCGGCACCGCGATCGTGTCGCCGAACCAGCCGATGTTGCTCAGGTTGGCGAACAGCGTCGGCGCGCTCGCCGGGTTCGCGAAGCGCGCCGCCAGCTCCTCGCCGAACAGGTCTTCGTAGCAGATGTTGGCGGCGACGCGTTCGCCCTTGACCGCGAACGACGCGGCGGCCTGCGGGCCGCGGTTGAAGTCGCCGAGCGGGATGTTCATCATCTGCGTGAACCAATGGAAGCCGCTCGGGACGAACTCACCGAACGGCACCAGATGGTGTTTGTCGTAGCGGTAGAGGCCTCCCGGCAGGGTCGCGGCGGCGGCCGAGAGGCCGACGGCCGAGTTGGTGTAGCCGTGCACCGGATCGCCCAGCGGCAGACCGATCAACGCCGCCTGCGCGCCGTGCCGGAAGTGGCGCAACAGCGCGCCCCAGTACACGGGATCGAGCTGATCGGGCAACAACGGGATCACGGTCTCGGGCGCCACCACCAGATCGCCACGCGCCGCCAGGAGCTGCGCGCTCGCCCAGGCCAGCGCCTGCGGCATCTGTTCCGGCGAGAACTTCTCGTCCTGCGCGACATTGCCCTGCAACAAGGTCACCTTGAGCAAGGCGCCGGCCCGTGTGAAGCGGCCCGGGCCGAGCAGCGCGGCGGCCAGCAGCACGGCCAGCGTGACGAGCAGCGGCGCCAGGCGCGCACGCCACGCGGCGCGCCGGTCTCACAGTGCCAGCGCGACCCAGGCCGCCAGCCCGGCGGCGACCGCGCCAAGGCCATAGACG
>JBDSBD010000441.1:0-5123 GCA_039921765.1 Burkholderiaceae bacterium | reverse complement strand
CTATGGCAAGCAGACCCAGACCGGCTTCATGATGGGTCTGGATTACGCGACCAACGGCACGATGATGATCGCCGGCAAGAAGCTGGTCGTGATCGAGAAGGACGCTCAGGGCAAGCCCGACGTGGGCAAGAGCCTGCTCGCCACCGCCTACGCAGATGACAAGTGCGACATCGCGGTCGGCCCCACATCGTCGGGCGTGGCGCTGGCGATGCTGCCGGTGGCCGAGGAGTACAAGAAGATCCTGCTGGTCGAGCCCGCGGTGGCCGATTCGATCACCGGCGACAAGTGGAACAAGTACATCTTCCGCACCGGCCGCAACAGCTCGCAGGATGCGATCAGCAACGCGGTCGCGCAGGACCGGGCGGGCACCAGCATTGCCACGCTGGGGCAGGACTACGCCTTCGGCCGTGACGGCGTGAAGGCCTTCAAGGCGGCGCTGAAGAAGGCCAAGGTCGTTCACGAGGAGTATCTGCCGCCCGGCACCACCGACTTCACCGCGGGCGCGCAGCGCCTGATCGATGCGCTGAAGGACAAGCCCGGCCGCAAGGTGATCTGGATCATCTGGGCCGGCGCCGGCAACCCGTTCAAGATCGCCGACCTCGACCTGAAGCGCTACAACATCGAAATCGCCACCGGCGGCAACATCCTGCCGGCAATGGTGTCGTACAAGCAGTTTCCCGGCATGGAAGGGTCGACGTACTACTACTTCGGCATTCCGAAGAACCCGGTCAACGAGTGGCTGGTCGCCAACCACTACCAGCGCTTCAAGACCCCGCCGGACTTCTTCACCGCCGGTGGCATGTCGGCGGCGATCGCGGTGGTCGAGGCGTACAAGAAGACCAACGGTGACACCAACACCAACCGAATGATCAAGACCATGGAAGGCATGAGCTTCGAGACTCCGAAGGGCAAGATGACCTTCCGCAAGGAAGACCATCAGGCGATGCAGAGCATGTACCACTTCAAGATCAAGGTCGACCCGGCGTTCGCCTGGGGCGTGCCCGAGCTGGTGCACGAGATCAAGCCGGAAGAGATGGACATTCCTATCCTGAACAAGCGCTAGAGCGCGAAGGGCGAAGGGCCCGTTGGTGCGGATAGAGCCGCGCAGCTTGTCGGCGAAGGAGTGGGCGCTGTGCCCGCGACTGAATTGAGATTGCAAACGCATCCGATCGAAGATCAGCGCGCGTGAGTGCTGCGCCGGGGCGCTGTGTTCCGTTCGTGTCCCCCGGCCGGGCTGTCGCCCGTCCTCCTCCTTGACCTCACTCCACACAGCGCCCCGACGCAGCACTCATGGCACCACCGAAGCCTGCAAAGGTTGCGGGTCGAAAGGCTGCAGTGGTGGTGGTGGTGGCCGAGGGCGTTGGGTGACCGGCGCAGTGAAGTGAAGAAGGAGGAGTTGGCCTTTAGGCCGGCGACGGATGACATGAACGGAGCCGGTCACCCGACGATCTCGGCCGGCGCGCCGCAGTGCCGCCGATCTGCTCTGTTTTGATTTATCTGTTTGAACGCAACGTGGTGTGAGACCGCGCGCAACTTTGTCTGAGCTCGAATACTGGCGCAACCGTGCTTGAAACCAGAAACCTGACCATTCGCTTCGGCGGCCACGTCGCGGTTGACCGTGTCTCGTGTGCGTTCGCGCCCGGCACGCTGACCTCGATCGTCGGGCCCAATGGGGCCGGCAAGACGACCTACTTCAACCTGATCTCGGGCCAGCTGCGCGCGAGCGAAGGCACGGTGCTGCTGGGTGGCGTGGACATCACGGCCGAGTCGACCTCGGCGCGCATGCACCGCGGTCTCGGCCGGGCGTTCCAGCTCACGCAGCTGTTTCCGAACCTGTCGGTGGTGGAAAACGTGCGCCTCGCGGTGCAGTCGCGCCGCCACTAAGGGCTGAACCTGTGGTCGGTGTGGCGCGACCGGGTCGAGACGCTGGACGAGGCGCGGGCGCTGGTGGAGCGGGTCCAGCTAGGCGACCGCGCCGATGCGCGTGCCGCCAGCCTGCCGCACGGCGACCAGCGCAAGCTCGAGGTCGCGATGCTGATGGCGCTCAAGCCCAAGATCTATATGTTCGACGAGCCGACCGCCGGCATGAGTGTGGACGACGTGCCGGTGATCCTGGGCCTGATCCGTGCACTCAAGGCTGACAAGGACAAGACCATCCTGCTCGTCGAGCACAAGATGGACGTGGTGCGCGAGATCTCCGACCGCATCGTGGTGCTGCACAACGGCGAGCTCGTCGCCGACGGCGAGCCCGCCGCGGTGATCGCCTCGCCGGTGGTGCAAAGCGCCTACCTCGGCATCGCGGCGGAAGAGCCGGCATGACGACGACCCCGTTCAGCGCCGCTGGCCCCCGGCCATCGCGTCAGGCGGCGGGTCCACTCGGCCTCGGGCAGCCGGCTCGATGAACGCGCCGCTGCTTCAGCTGACAGGCGTGCACACGCACATCGGCGCCTATCACATCCTGCATGGCGTGGACCTGGAGGTGCCGGCCGGACAGGTGACGATGCTGCTCGGGCGCAACGGCGCCGGCAAGACCACGACCTTGCGCACCGTCATGGGCCTGTGGCCCGCATCGGCGGGCACGGTTGCGTTCGAGGGCCGCTCGATCGGCGGCAAGTCGGGCCAGCTCGGCACGCCCGAGATCGCGCGTCTGGGGATTGGCTACGTGCCTGAGAACATGGGCATCTTCGGCGACCTCACGGTGCGCGAGAACCTGCTGCTCGCGGCGCGTGGCGCGCGCACGCTCGACGATATCGACACGCAACGGCTCGAGTGGCTGTTCGAACTGTTTCCGGCGCTGAAGAAGTTCTGGCTCTTTCCCGCCGGCAAGCTCTCGGGCGGGCAAAAGCAGATGCTCGCGATCGCGCGCGCCATGGTTGAAGAGCAGCGTCTGCTGCTGATTGACGAGCCGAGCAAGGGCCTGGCCCCGGTGATCGTGGGCAACCTGATCGCGGCGCTGCGCGAGCTCAAGTCGACCCGCACGACGGTGCTGCTGGTCGAGCAGAACTTCAGCGTGGCGCGCGCGCTCGGGGACTTCGTCGCGGTGATGGATGACGGCCGTGTCGTGCACCGCGGCGCCATGACCGAGTTGGCCGAGAGCGACGCTTTGCAGCAGCGCTTGCTGGGCCTGTCTCTGGGAGCGCATCAATGAATCTAGTGACTTCGAGCTCGCCCTTGCCCGGAGCGCGTCAGGGCGGCGCGGCGCCCGCTGCCGAGACCGGCGACGGAGCGCAGCAGCCTTCGCCCGGCTCGGTGCGCCCGGGTGCGGGACAGGCGTTCGATCTGCTGCCGCTCGCGCTCGTGGTACTGCTGGCGCTGCTGGCCTGGCCGCTGATCGGCTCGTCGAGCACCTGGCTCACGCTGACAATCGCCGGCCTGGCGATGGGCATGATCATTTTCATCATCGCCTCCGGCCTGACCCTGGTGTTCGGCTTGATGGACGTGCTGAACTTCGGCCACGGCGTGTTCATCGCGTTCGGCGCCTATCTGGCGGCCAGCGTGTTCACCGCCATGCCCGACTGGACCACCTCCGAGATGCTGTGGCGCAACCTGGCCGCGGTCCTGGCCGCGGTCGTGGCCGCGATGGTCGTGGGGGCGGCGATCGGCTGGGTCTTCGAGCGCGTGCTGGTGCGCCCCGTCTACGGCCAGCATCTGAAGCAGATCCTGATCACGATGGGCGGCATGATCATCGGCGAGGAGCTGATCAAGGTCATCTGGGGTCCGACGCCACGCCCGCTCGAGATGCCGACCGCCTTGCGTGGCGTGCTCGCGATTCCGTTCGGCGACGATGTCGCCGTGGTCGAGAAGTTTCGCGTGCTGGCCACCGTGGTCGGGGCTGCCGTGCTCGCGGCGCTTCTGTTCACGTTGAACCGCACCAAGCTCGGCCTGCTGATCCGCGCCGGCGTGCAGGATCGCGAGATGGTCGAGAGCCTGGGCTACCGCATCCGGCGCCTGTTCGTCGGCGTGTTCGTCGCCGGCTCGGCCCTGGCGGGCCTTTGCGGCGCGCTGTGGGGCATCTACCAGCACGGCATGACGCCGCAGATCGGCGGCCAGGTCAACATCCTGATCTTCATCGTCATCATCATCGGCGGCCTGGGCTCGACCACCGGCTGCTTCGTCGGCGCGCTGCTGGTCGGACTGATGGCCAACTACACCGGCTACCTCGTGCCCAAGGTCGCGATGTTCTCCAACATCGGCCTGATGGTCGCGGTGCTGCTGTGGCGCCCGCAAGGGCTGTACCCGGTGACGAACCGCTGAGAGCCCGATGAACGATATCGATACCCCCCTGGCTGCGCCCCGCGCGGCGCGGTCGCCCCTCGGTGCGACGCAACGGGAGGGCGGGCCGTGCTGAACCGCCTGCTCTCGCACGACCTGCCGCGCAACCGCTGGCTTGCACTGCTGCTGATCGCGATCGTGCTCGGTCTGGCGCTCACGCCGTTCCTGTTCCCGGGGGTCAAGGCGCTCAATGTGGCGGCCAAGATCATCGTCTTCATCGTGCTGGTGGCGAGCTTCGATCTGCTGCTCGGCTACAGCGGCATCGTCAGCTTCGCGCACACGATGTTCTTCGGCATCGGTGCCTATGGGGTGGCGATCGCGAGCACCCGGCTCGGGCCGACCTGGCCGGCGCTGGCCGCCGGCATCGGCGCGGCGCTCGTGGTCTCGCTGTTGTTGTCGCTGCTGATCGGCCTGTTCAGCCTGCGCGTCAAGGCGATCTTCTTCGCGATGATCACGCTGGCGGTGGCCGCGGCCTTCCTCTCGCTGGCGTCGCAGCTGTCGGACTTCACCGGCGGCGAAGACGGCCTGACCTTCAAGTTGCCCGAGGCGCTGCAGCCCGGCACCGACTACCTCGACGAGCCCTTCCTCGGTGCCGCGATCGACGGCCGCTTCGTCAGCTACTACCTGCTGTTCGTGGTGGCGATGATGCTCGTGCTGGCGATGCTGCGCATCGTCAACTCGCCGTTCGGGCGCGTGCTGCAGGCGATCCGCGAGAACGATTTCCGTGCCGAGGCGATCGGCTACCGCACGGTGGTCTATCGGACCCTCGCGAGCGTGGTCTCGGCGCTGTTCGCCACCGCGGCCGGCGTGCTGCTCGCGATCTGGCTGCGCTACAACGGCCCCGACACGAC